>JAFVEW010000219.1 GCA_017475805.1 Synergistaceae bacterium
ATGGAAAAACTAAAACAAATTAAGATATGGGCAATCGAGCAGGTTATCTGGGCTGAACGAGAGCTAAAAGGCAAGAGCGGAACTGAAAAGAAGGCCGCCGTCATCAAAAAACTTGACGATTTAATCAAGCTGCCTTTTTATCTCGAATGGGTTGACGACATAGTTTTATCTTGGATTGTTGATGCTGCTTGCGAAAGATTAAACAAATTCGCGGGACATAAATTCGCAAACATAATCCTTGACGAAGCTCAGGAAGAAAAATTAGCCGATGATATTGAAGTTCTGAGAGGTTTTAACAATGGCTAAAGATACTAAGAATTTCAAAGTTGGCGAGTTTGCTTGCCATTGCGGAAAATGTGAGAATAAAATAGAGCAGGAAATTATTGATATTGCTCAAAAGATACGCGAGCGCGCAGGCTGTCCTATTCATATAAATTCAGGTTATCGTTGCCCTGTTCATAATAAAAACGTCGGAGGCGTAGCTAATTCAAAGCACACATTAGGCTTGGCCGCTGATTTATCATGCTCAATCGGAGCGATTAATTTATTCGTTTTGATTGCAGATATGAAGGCAAAGGGCGAGCTTCCTGATTTAGATTATGCGATTTTGTATATCAAAAAGAATTTTGTTCATGTTGATTGCGGCGGCAAACGCAGCAAATTTTTTGAGATACGGCCATGAGATATTATTTTGACACAATTTGTTCAGCAATAGGCGCGATAATAGGATATTTTATTGGTGATTTCGACGGCTTTATTCATGGTTTATTAACATTAGTGGTTATTGATTATATTTCAGGAGTTTTAGCTGCTATTATCAAGCGTGAATTATCGTCAAGCGTAGGGTTTACCGGCATAGCACGCAAAATAATGATTTTTATGATTGTCGGCGTTGCTCATGTTGTAGACCGTGAGGCATTAGGCGGAACGGCCTTATCAAGGGATGCCGTGATATTTTTCTATCTTGCAAACGAAGGCTTAAGCATAATCGAAAATGCTATTGAAATTGGTATTCCAATACCTGAGATTATCAAAGAAAAATTAGCGTTGTTCCATGAAAAAAGACAATAAAAACGGGGAGTGAACGCTCCCCCTAATATTTACCTCCTTATAAAATTTTGGATTATCGCGATAGCGATAGGCACAGCCGCGACTAAGAAACTTAAAACCATAAACCATTTATTTTGAGAATTATTCATATCATCAAGCCTTTTTTCGACGCTATCAACACGTACCGATAACGTTTTCATTTCGCCCTTCAAATCGCCTACATCAGAGCGCACATCTTTCATTTCTGATTTTAATTCTGAAACATCGTCTTTAAGAATGCTAACATCTTTTTTCAAATCTGAAACATCAGACTTCAAAGTATTGACATCACGTTTTAATTCAGATACATCCGTCTTTAACGTATCTATGTCATGACGCAAAATATTAACTTCACTGCGTAACATGGGCATACGATAAATTATATTTTCTTCTTCGTAATTTTTATAAGCTAATGCTTCTGTCATTAAAAATTCAATCCTTTCTTAAAAATTCTTTCCTTAAAATTTTATCATTAAATCATCAAGCCAATCCGCCCACCACTATTTTTAATTAGGAATTAGGAATTAGGAAGTAGGAATTAAAAAACTTAAAGCAAGTTGTCGAGCCAGTCCGCCCACCACTGCATGAGTTTTATTCGCTGCGGCATGTATTCAGCGTGATTATAAGCTCCGCGTATGGCGTTATTCTGAGCATGAGCAAGCTGTCGTTCGATGACATCGCGATTAAATTCATGTTCGTTAGCAATCGTTGAGAACATAGCGCGAAATCCATGCGGCGTAATTTGCTCTTTAGTAAAGCCAAGTGAACGCAAAGCAACTCTCACACCATTTTCAGACATCGGGCGGTTAATGTCGCGGGGGCTTGGGAACAGGTAGCGGCTATTACCTGTCAGAGGCTTTAACTCTTCTAAAATTTTTTTAACTTGCCGCGACAAAGGGACGACATGTCGCCTTTTCATTTTCATTTTTTCGGCCGGGATGTCCCAAACTTCGTCTTTAATTTCGCTCCATTCGGCATGACGAATTTCACCAGGTCTTGCGGCAGTATAAATTGAGAAAAGCATAGCAAGCCTCATAATCTTAAACGGATAATTTTTAATCGACTTCATTAAAACTGCGATTTCCGAAGGCTCAAAAATCGCGGCCATGTGCTTATGACTATGAGAAGCCAGCGCGCCTCTTAAGTTAAAAACAGGATTATTTTCGGCTCTATCCGTCATGATGGCATAAGAGATAATTTGGCTGATGACATTTTTGCAGCGTGCAGCAGTTTCAAATTTTCCTGTTAATTCGATTTTTTGGCAAAATTTCAAAATAATTCCTGCGGTTATTTCTTCAATCGGCATGTTAGCGAATTTCGGCAGAATATATTTATTGAGCCGGAGCCTTATGGCTTTAAGATATTTTTGATTTTTCCCTTTCATTCGCAGCGAGAACCATTCTTCAGCAATTTCGCCGAAAAGATTTTGATTTTCGTTCTTATTTTCCGTGAAATGTTCGGACGCGGCAATAACGCGGGCTTCTTTCAGAGATACGTCAGGAAATTTTCCTAAATGGCGGCGGTATTCTTTATTATTGAGAAAAATTCTCAGCACCCAAAATTTATTTCCGTTCGGGTGAATTTCAAGCAATAAATTTCGAGTATCTGAAAGTGTATATTTTTTATCACGCGGTTTAGCTTTTTTAATTTGAATTTCTGTTAAGGACATCAAAATTTCTCCTCTCTTTGGCATACGGTTTCATTAAAATTTGAGGAAAAATTGAATGTGAAAAGCCTTGTAAATGCAGACAAAACAACACCTGGCGGAAACGCAGAGATTCGAACTCTGGGAGGCTTGCACCTCTTACGCTCTCCAAGCGCACGCCATCGACCGCTCGGCCACGTTTCCGTCTTTGAATTTTCAACGCGTGAATTATATCACATAATTTTTGAATTTAAGCAAAAAAATCTCCCGCCTATTCAGCGAGAGATTTACTCAAAAATTTTTAATACGGCAGCAACGCCCATAAGATATTTATAATCGGATCAAAAATAAAATTTATAATTCCTGTCATTAAAAGCACAAGCAAAATTATCGTTCCGTAACGTTCGCACCAATAATAATATTCCATGTATTTATATGGCAAAAACGCTTCTAAAACTCGAGAACCATCAAGCGGCGGTATTGGGATTAAATTAAACGCCGCAAGTCCCATGTTTATATTCACCATCTGGACTATAAAAATTAATCCGGCACGCCCCGTAAATTGATACCAGTAAGCTCCCAAAAATCGCAGAAACAAAACCGTAACTATTGCCGTCAAAATATTTCCAGCAACTCCAGCAAGCGATACGATGATTAAATCTCGTCTCGGATGTTTGAAATATCTTGTGTTAATTGGAACAGGCTTAGCCCATCCGAAGCCAACGAATAAAAGCATTAATGTTCCGACTAAATCAAAATGAGCAAATGGATTTAATGAAAGTCGTCCGCTTCGTTCTGCCGTCGGATCACCAACCATTTTAGCCGCAAAGCCATGACAAAATTCATGGAACGATAACGCCCATATCAACGCCGGAAGCGTTAATAATAATTTCACAGGGTCTTGAAGTATTCTCAACATTTTATTTGAATAAGCCTCCTAAGCCTTTCTTTAATTCTTGTTTAAGACGCTCCTGATTTTTTTCGTCCTTCAAAGCATTTTTAATTTTGTCTTTCGTGCTTTGCTTGGTGTCCGTTTTCGTCTCTGTAACGTTAGACTGATTCTTTGAATTTGAATTTTGAGCATTATTATCATTTTTTGTCTTCGGAGCTATGACATTAATCACGCTGTCAATGACTTTATCTTCAAATTTTTCTTTGATTTCTTTTTTCGCATCAGTATTGACTTTTCCATTTGAAGCAGCTTGCTTAACATCGGCTGATTTTGTCTGAGTTTGCACGGCGTTTTGATTTTTCAAAGTTGACGCTCCTATTTTCAAATTTGAAAACGAAGGTGAAGCAGCTTTGCCGGAAATTCTCATACTCATGATTCTAAAATCACCTGTTGAAGCAACTTTTTCCGCGCCTTTTAAGCCGCCCGAAATAAAAGTTTTCAAACCGTCCTGAAGAGTCGCTGTACCGCCGGTTAATAAGCTCGCAAGTCCTCCTGCGCTGCCGCCTTGAATAGCGTTGATTAACTGATAATTAATATTGCCTTCGGCTGTGAAGTCTATCGTTACATCTTTGCCGTTGAAATTCACAACGCCGTCTTTAGTGAGCTTTGCGTATTTATAGAGAGCATCGTTTTTATTAGCATTGGCAATCGCACCTGATTTAATTATTAATTTTCCTGTCTGCAAACTCAGAGGCGCGTTCACACTGGTATATTGAATACCGTTCGATTTATGAATACGTGTTATTAAATCAAGCCACTTGAAACCCGTGATAGCTCCCGCTCCCATCGAGAAATTTCCTGAGCCTGAATAAGTCGTAGAGTCTTTAACTTCACCGTTGATTTTCATAGTTAATTTTCCCGTGCCGGTGATTTTGCCGCCGAGTCCGCCTGAAGCATCCTGAATTAATTTATTAACGTCAACGCCTGAAGCCTCGATATTATCCGTGAACTTCATGTTTTTAATATCGAAGTTAAAATTATTTTTCAGAGAGCCTCCGTAAAGATTCGCTGTGCCGTTTGACGACGCAAAAGAATTTCCTGAATATGAAAGCGGCAAATTGACTTTAGTTAAATTCATTCCAAAGGCTTTTAAGTTCGGAGTTGTTAAAGTTCCCTTGCCTGTTGCGCCCTTGTCAGTGCCGCTAACATTAAAGGTAAATCCTGCTGTACCCGCTAAATTGTCTTTCAAAGTCGGCATTTCGCGGATTAAATTTTCAAGTTTTATATTATTTCCATTAAGAGCAACATTAAATTTCATAGGCGAAAATTGAACATTTCCAAGCGCGACTATCTCTGAGCCTTCAACGTTAGCCGTAACTTTATTGAATTTAAGACTCTTGGCCGTGCCTGATAAATCCGCAGCAAAATTATTCAAAACAAATCCCATAGCGTTAATTAGCGGTGCGCCTGCTGTAAAAAATATTTCAGGGTTTGAATTTGCTCCGGCAATTTTCAAATTTCCTGATAAATCTCCTTTTAGATCAATACCTGAAGCTGAAGCCAAAGAAGCAAGAGCTAATTTATCGAATTTGAAATTAAAATTAAGAGGCTCTTTGCCTGAAATTGTCGCTGAGCCGTCGCCCGTAATTTTTCCTGCGCCGCTCGTTGCGTTGAAATTTGCAAGAGAAATTTTATCGGCGTTCTTATTGATTGCGGCATTGACATCGTTGAAAGTTATTCCGCTGGCTACAATGCTCTTGGCCGAAGCATTAATATTAATTTTCTCTAATTTAGCTAAATCGCCGCCTGCTGTCGTTGTTAATTCAATGTCTTTAGCTTTCAGCATGTTCATAGCCTGCAGATTTTGCGACGATGCCAATAAATTTATAGAAGGATTGTTCGCCGTGCCTTGAATTTTTACGCCCGCGTTGATCGTGCCTTTAAGATTATATTGATTAATATCCGGGACATATGCTTTCAAATTCGCAGGAGTCATCGCTATTGTAGCGTTGATGTTTAATTTAGGATTCGTTGACGGAATCGGCGTTATAGTTCCGCTTAAGTTAATCGGCATTCCGTTCAAAGTTCCTTCGGTCTTACTGAGAGTTAAAGTTTTATTCGCGAACGAGAAATTAACGACGGGCTTTGTGATTTTTTGCCCGAAGCCTGAAAATTCAGGGCTGTTTAACGAGCCTGAAATTGCAGGATTAGATAAATTGCCCTTCAACGTCGCCGCTGCTGTTATGACTCCGGCTAATTTGTAATCAGAAGCATCGGGAATCATGTTCTCGATTTTTTTAACGTCAAGATTAGCTAATTTTGCTGTGAGATTAAAATTCGGTTTCGTTAAAATCGACGCTATAGTGCCCTGCAAAAATCCATTCGATCCTTCAAAATTAAATTTTCCGTCGACGTTTGCTGTGTCGCTTTTAGCAAGTTTCATTTGAGTTTTTATGTTTGTAACTGTGCGACCCTGATAAGAAATTTTAGGTGCGGAAAAATTTACAAGGCCGTTGAGAGCGTTTATCGGCCCGCTGATGTTCGTGCTGAACGCTGAGACTTTGCCGGAAAGAGTTTTAAGTTCCGGGATTTTTAGAATTTTATCAAGTCCGTCTAAATTTGCTTCTGTTCCATCAAGTTTAATCATGACTGAAGTAATTTCATTCGGACGATTAGCTACAGCAATTTCGCCTTGAATCGGAATGTTAAGCGCTTTAGCTTGGATATTATTAACCGCAAGCCTGTAATTAGAATATGAAAAATTTGCGTTTGCCCGTTCGACAGGAAATCCTAAAATTTTTGCGCCTTTATAGTCGAACGTTCCGAAAATTCGCGGATCATTAAGAGCTCCAGTTGCATCGGCGTTGAAATTCGCTTTGCCTGAAAAATCGTTTGAGTTCAAAGCCTCAGGATATAGCGCGGTCATTTCAGCTAAATCTAAATCTTCAAATGAAGCGTGAAAATCTAAATTTTCGCCCGCGATGCCGCCTGTAGCCGTGATTTTTCCAGAGCCTAAATTAATTTCAGAGCGGTTAATATTAGTTAAGCCTGTGCTGATGTCTATATCTCCTTTGACGGGAAGACCGTTAAAATTCCCGTCTAAATCAATATCAAAATTCACTAAGTCTGCTCCAGCTTCCGAAATTTCAAAGACTCCATATTGCGAAGTCAAACGGCTTTCTTTAATGCTGAATCTATCTAAAGGAATATCCGGCAAAGAATTTTTATTTTCATCTTCTTCAGCATAAGCAGCTTTTATAAAGTAGAAATTAGGATTTAAGTAGTAGGAAGTAAGAGCGACAGGAGTAAAAGATTTTTTAAGATTTTCGACCGTCGCCATTAAATTATCAACGTCCATGTCCAAGCCGCCGAGTGAAATTTCAGCAAGTCTTATTTTTCCTTTGAACAAAGCAGGGAAATTCATTCGCCCGGACAAAAATCCTGCGGATAAAATTTTATTTTTCGAGTCAGCGAGTTCAAAATCGTGCAGAGTGTAGCCTTTTATAGGGTTACCTGTAATTTTTTGAGCCGTAAGGGAAAGTTTATAATTTTCCGCTAAATATTCTTGAGCAAATTTCAAAATCGCTCCGCCGCCTATATCTGATAATGACAGCGTAACTAATAAAACTGCCAAGACTATGAAAAGTCCCGCAATGAACTTTATAAAACCGCCTGAGCCTTTTTTTTGTCGGGTGTTTACTTGTCGTCTGCGCTTAGGCATTAAAATATCATTCACTTCAATTTCGCGAGCCAATATTTTCACGCTCCTATATAATTAAATTTATAAAAATTTTATTTTGATTAATATTATATAAGGAGAGAAAGAATTTTTGATGACGTTTATATTTTTTGCAAGCCTCGCAGCGTTTTTAATTTTTGCTCCGAAAAAATCTTTTGCGTGCATGACAATTTTAGTCGGAAAGAGAGCCTCTGCTACAGGCGAAGTTTTAGTCGCTCACAACGAAGACGCGCCGGGAAGATTTATAATGAAAACTCATTTAGTTCACCCTAAACACAGACATCCAGGAACAAAAATTAAATTTGAACCTTATTGCGCAGAACTTGAACTTCCTGAATTTAGCCCTTCATTATTTTGGTCAGAGGCCAAGACCTTCAGCAGTGATCCTTCGGACTCCGCATTCTGTGATTTTTACGTCAACGGTAATGGCGTTGTAATTTGTTCTAATAACTGCGCTGACTCAAAAGAAGACAAGCCCGAATTATTTAACGGCGGCATAGGCTACGGACTTCGGAGACTTGTCGCGGAACAAGCTAAGAGTGCCAAAGACGCTCTCGAAATTGCCTGCGGCTTAGTTGAAAAGTACGGTTATGCTTCAAGCGGACGTTCTTACGCATTCGCGGACAAAGATGAAATTTTTGTA
>JAFVEW010000220.1 GCA_017475805.1 Synergistaceae bacterium
CAGCATTAGCAGCCCGCGAAGCTGATTTAGCAAAACGTGAGGCCGACTTAGCCGCCCGTGAAAACGAACTTAACGCAAAAATCAGCGCAAAGGAAGAAGCCGACAAACTTTCAGCTCGTGAAGCTGATCTTGTGAAACGTGAAACAGCTTTGACAGAACGCGAGAATACTCAGAACAGATTCGCCGCCTTTGAGAGCGAACTTAACGCGAAAGCCGCTGATTTAGCCGCACGCGAAGAGGAAGTTGCAAAACGTGAAGCCTCAGCCGAGTTTCAGCAGAAAAATATCGCCGATGCTATCAAAGAGTTAAATGACCAGACCGCCGCTACAGCTAAGAAAGATTCCGCGCTTGCAGCAATGGCCGCTGAACTTGAAGCAAAAAGCAAAAAACTTGCCGATGATACTTCATCATTGACGAACCGCGAAGCAGCTTTTGTAAATCGTGAGAAAGATGCAAGCTCAAAGGCCGCAGAAGTCGCAGAACTTGAGACTTTAATCAAAGAACTTCCGGCCTTTGATCCCAATAATTCAACCGAAGCCGCAATGATTTTAACTTACAAAATTCCGGCACAGACAAGACGCGATTTAATTGCAATGCAAAGAGCGGCTTACCAGAAGTACAGCGCGAACAGAGTAACGCAGGCTCTCGAAGATTATACAAAGGCCTATGAAGCAGCTCCTAAAGCTAATTATCTTGCGGCATATTGGGCAGGACTTTCAGCTGAAAGAATCCGCAACAAACGCGAAGAGGCTTTGACGTGGGCAAACAGAGCTCTTGAAATTAATCCTGAATACAAGCCCGCCCAAGAGCTTAAACGCAGACTTGAAGCAAGAAACGCACCGGCTCAAAGAAGAAGAACGAAGTAATTTTATTTAATTAGGGGGTAGGAGTTAGGGGTTAGAAATTAAAAAATAATTTCTCACTCCTTATTCCTCACTCCTAACTTTTTAATTAAGGAGTGTTTTAGTAAGTTTGGAAGATTTATACGAGATTTTAGGAGTTGGGCGGGACGCTACGCAGGACGAAATTAAAAAGGCTTACCGTCAGCTCGTCAAACAATACCACCCTGACGCCCACCCGGGCGATAAAGATGTCGAAGAAAAATTCAAGAAGATTAACGCTGCTTATTCAGTTCTCAGCGACCCTGATAAGCGCGCTCGCTATGACCAATTCGGAACAACAAATCCAAATTCTAACCCGTTTGGCGGAATGGGCGGAGTTGATTTAGGCGATTTATTTGGAGATTTATTCGGTGCTTTTGGCGGTGGCTTCGGTGGTTTCGGAAGTTCAAGACGAAATACAAACTCAAATTCACCGAGACGCGGCAATGATATTGAGATGCTTGTAAATGTAACATTGCTCGAAGCCATGAAGGGCGTTAGCCGTGAAATCGAAGTGATGAAGTGGGAGACTTGCCAACATTGCAGCGGTACGGGAGCTAAACCTGGCACTAAGCCCGAAACGTGCTCAAAATGTCATGGTTCAGGACAAGTCAGACAAGCACAGCAAAGTCTTTTTGGCCAATTTGTCAGCATTACAACATGCCAGGATTGTCATGGAACAGGAAAAATTATAAAAGAAAAATGTGATGAATGTTCAGGTCGCGGGCAAATTCGCAAGAAACACAAATTAGAAGTAAAAATTCCTGCCGGCGTTGAACGAAACATGAGACTTAGAATCCCCGGAGCTGGTGAAGCAGGCGTAAATGGCGGTGAGGCTGGAGATTTACATTTAATAATTGATGTTGGATTAGATGCGAATTTTGAACGTCATGGCGCGGATTTACATACAAGTTTGCTTTTGACATACCCGCAAGCCGTTTTAGGAACTGAGACTGAAATAAAAACTTTAGACGGTAATAAAGAAAAAATTTCAGTCCCTGCAGGAACTTCTCACGGACAAGTTTTGAAAATTAAGGGCAAAGGAATGCCAAAAATAAATTCAAAATCAACCGGCGATTTGTATGCTCATGTTTTTATCGAAGTGCCGACGAAATTGACAGATAAACAGCGGGAATTGATAAAAGCCCTTGCCGACGAAATGAAAGCTCCTGTGAATGAAGCTAAAACAGGTTTCACTGATTGGTTGAAAGATAAATTCTTTAGTTAAAATTAAGATTTAAGATTAAGAAAGGAGAAATTTGTAAATGATAATTGATATTAGTGATTTAAGCTCGATAATCTCAGGGCTTGGAACTATTGCGGTAGCTGTATTTTTTTTGTTAATCGTTCTCTCTACGGCGATTAAAATTGTACCTGAATACCGCCGCATTGTTTTATTCAGATTGGGTCGTTTAGTTGGAAGTCGAGGTCCTGGAATTGTTTTTATAATGCCTTTCATTGACCGCGCTGTAACGGTTGATTTAAGAATTTTAACGCTTGATGTACCTGTTCAGGAAGTTATTACAAAAGATAACGTTGCAATAAAAGTTAATGCCGTTGTATATTTCAGAGTTCTTGAACCGTCTAAATCAGTCGTCGAGGTCGAAAATTATATCGTCGCAACAAGCCAGCTCGCTCAAACGACTTTACGTTCAGTTGTTGGCTCAGTAGAGCTTGATGAAGTATTATCTTCGCGTGAGAAAATCAATCAAGAACTGCAAAAAATCATTGATGATAGAACAGATCCGTGGGGAATAAAAGTCAGTGCCGTTGAAGTCAAAGAATTGGAATTGCCGGAAGGAATGAAGCGTGCAATGGCTCGCCAAGCTGAAGCAGAACGTGAACGCCGAGCAAAGATTATTGCAGCAGAAGGTGAATTACAGGCGGCTGAAAAATTATCTGAAGCTGCCCGCAAAATGGAAGCATCGCCTATTACGTTACAACTTCGCTATTTGCAAACGATTAGAGAAATATCCGGCGAACGTAATACAACAACATTTTTCCCGATTCCTGTTGATTTAATCAAGCCGTTTGTTGATAAAATCACAAGCCCTAAACAAGGAGATTAAAACATGAAATATAGAACTGCTAAAGAATTACGCGACCTTTTCATAAAATTTTGGGAGGAAAAAGGCTCGAAACATCTACCAAGTTTTTCATTAGTACCTGAAGACCCGTCCTTATTGTTCACTATTGCGGGAATGGTGCCGCTTAAACCTTATTATTTAGGTATCAAAGAACCTGAATATCCAAGAGTTGCAACGTGCCAAAAATGTGTGAGAACAAACGATATTGAAAACGTCGGAAGAACTGCCCGCCATCACACTTTCTTTGAAATGCTCGGAAATTTCTCATGGGGAAGCTATTTCAAACACGAAGCAATAACTTGGGCATGGGAATTTTTAACCGAACGTGTAGGACTTGACCCTGAAAGACTTTACGCCACAATTTATCTTGATGATGACGAAGCATACAACGTTTGGCACAATGAAGTCGGCCTTCCTGAAAACAAAATTTTTAGGTTCGGACAAGATGATAATTACTGGTTTATGGGTGAAACCGGCCCGTGCGGTCCATGCTCTGAGATTTACTACGACAGGGGCGAAAAATACTCTTGCGGCAAACCTACCTGCGGTGTCGGCTGTGATTGCGACCGCTATATGGAAATATGGAATTTAGTGTTCACACAGTTCGATAGACAAAAAGACGGCTCTTTACCATTATTACCGCACAAAAATATTGATACAGGTATGGGACTTGAAAGACTTGTTTCAGTAGTACAGGGCGTTGATACCGACTACGAGACGGATTTATTCACGCCGTTAATCGAATACACATGTAAACGTGCAGGCATAAAATACGGTGAAAATGCAAAAAATGATATGGCCGTTCGAGTAATTGCTGACCATATTAGAAGCGTCGCTTTCATGCTTGCCGACGGTGTTTTGCCTTCAAATGACGGTCCCGGTTATGTGCTTAGACGTTTGTTAAGACGCGCTGTGCGTTTTGGTAAATTGTTAAATTTCGACGGACTTTTTGTATGTGAGTATCTGCCTGTTTTAATTGACATAATGGGCGATCCTTACAGGGAATTGATTACACAGCGACCTGTTATTGAGCAAATTATCAATATTGAAGAAGAAAAATTCAATAAGACCTTAAAGCAAGGCACAGAGCTATTTGAGAACGAAATATCCAGCTTGAAGGCAAAAGGCTTGAAAGAAATTCCAGGTGATGTGATTTTCACATTGTATGATACTTACGGATTTCCGCCTGAATTAACTCGTGAAATGGCCGGTGAACAAGATTTTACGCTTGATGAAGAAGGTTTCAAAGCCGCTATGAACGAACAAAGAGAGCGCGCCAGAGCTTCAAGTAAGCAAAAGAAAAGTGCGCTTGCTGGCGACGTTTACACGGAACTTGAAAACGAGTTCGGAGCAACAAAATTCACGGGCTACGAGAAAGCTGTAGATTCAGGAAAAATTTTGGCATTGATAAATTCGCAAGGCCGAGTAGACAACGTGAACAGCGCGGAGGAATTTGAAATCATTTTAGATACAACACCATTTTATGCAGAACGCGGCGGAGAAATTGGTGATACTGGTGAAATGAAAGTCAAAAGCCTAACGTTGAAAATCTTAAGCACGGTTCCTCACGGAAAAATTATCGCTCATACGGCAAAATTTGAAGGCGAAGGCGTTATCAATGTCGACGATGAAGTTATGTGTTTTGTTGATGATGAAAGGCGCAGCGCGATTAGACGCAACCATACAGCTACACACTTGCTTCACGAGGCATTAGGCCGTGTTCTTGGTCGTCATGTTAGACAGGCCGGTTCATTAGTTACAAGCGAATTTTTGAGATTTGATTTCACGCATCATTCTCCGATGAGTGACGCTGAAATCGCAGAAGCAGAGCGGATTATTAACCAAGAGATTTTGCAAAATATTGCTGTTGATATTTCTGAACATACAAAAGACGAAGCTCAAGCTCTCGGTGCAAAAGCTCTCTTTGACGAAAAATACGGCGAGGTTGTGAGAGTTGTAAATGTTCCTGATTTTTCAATGGAACTTTGCGGCGGTCTACATGTATCACGAACAGGCGACATCGGCATTTTCAAAATTTTGCGAGAAGAAAGCATCGGCTCGGGTACTCGTCGAATTTTGGCAACAACGGGCATGAATGTTTTAGCATTAATGCAAAAATTATTTACGCTGAGAAGCTCGCTGACGGCTTTATTAATGACTGATGAAGACGGCCTCAAAGACAAAGCTGCGGCTTTAGTCGAAGAATTAAAAGTCATGAAAAACCAAATTCAAGCTGTAAAACTCAAAGAACTTTTGGAAAATTCGGAGCGTTTTCTTGAACGTGAAGAACTTGACGGCGTCTTGCTTCAGGTTGGAAGATTCCCGGATATTCAAGCAAACATGCTGCGCGATATTGGTGATAAAGCTCGTGCAAGAACAGAGCCGAATGTTGTAATTCTTGCTTCTTTAAGCAGTGATGATAACTCGTGTCAATTAGTTGTTATGGCTGATGACAAAGCTGTAAACATGGGGATCAATGCGGGGATTTTGGTCAAAGAAGCCTGCACTATTCTTGGCGGTAAAGGCGGCGGACGAAAGAATTTAGCTCAAGGCGGCGGACGCGACGGTGCAAAAATTGAAGAGGCATTAACAAAAATCCGCGAGCTTGTAAAAACTCAGATTAAAAAATGAAAAATTGTTCTCCCGTCTTAATCGGCGGGAGACTTTTAATTAATATAGGAAGGAGTTTATAAATGTCTAAACTTTCAATAGACCAAAAGAATATTAGAGATTTATTAAAATCCAGCTTTGAAATTCCTTCATATCAAAGGCAGTATGCTTGGGAAGAACGAGAATGTTCAAGGTTATGGGAGGATATTGTTTCGTTCGCGTTTCCAGATGGCGACAGCGAAAATTTTGACAGAGATGACGATGAGTATTTTTTAGGCCCAATAGTAACTTTTACTAATGATAAAAAACAAGAGGTTATTGATGGACACCAGCGGCTTGTAACATTGACATTGTTATTGAGAGCATTTTATGTATATTGTTCAAAAGAAAATAGTAAATGGGCTTATACAGCATGTAAAATTATTGAGCAATGTATTTGGAATACAAATGAGGCTGAGGAGCCTGATGTAAGTTCGTGTAAACTGGAAATAAAAGTGGCTACTGACGAAGCTAAACAAGAATTTAGAGAGATATTACAAACTGGAGAAGTATCAATTTCTCAAAAAAGTCGTTATGTAGAAAATTATCGTTTTTTCCTAAGGAAAATAAAAGATTTACTACTTACTGATGCTAAGGGCGATTTTGCATTAATTCCTATAAGGATTATGAACAACTGCATTTTGCTTCCTATCGAGGCAGACTCACAGGACACTGCATTACAAATTTTTTCAACTCTTAATGATAGAGGCAAGCCGTTATCTGATTCAGACATTTTCAAGGCTCAATTATACGAATATTATAACAATCAAGAACCAAGCCGCAAGGACGAATTTAACGCACGATGGAAAGAGATTGAAGAAATTTGTATTAAAATTTTTCCAACATCAAAAGGGACATCAATGGACGAGGCTTTCACGCGTTACATGTACTACAAAAGAGCTCAACAAGGAATAAAATCTTCAACAACTGAAGCAATGCGAAAATTTTACGAAAAAGACTCTTATGCTATTCTCAAAAAAAATGAGACTTTTGATGATATTATTGATCTTGTAAACTTTTGGAGATCTGTATCAATGCAGGACAAAAAACGCTTTTCAGATCGTGTTCTCAAAAACCTTTTTGTTTTGAATTATGCCCCTAATAGTATATGGACCTACATAACGTCAGTCTATTATCTTGCAAATCGATATGATGACGGAATGCTTGATGATAAGAGATTTTATAATTTTTTAGATAAAATAACAGCGTTCATTATGGGATATTCATTGATGGGAAAATTTTTAGCCGATTTTCGAGCACCTTTATATATTGAAATGCTCAATATTGTAAATGATGCTGAAGTTGAATTTCAAAAATACAAATTTGATCTTGAACGATTGAAAAATTCTTTTGCCCATTATGAATTTACTGAGCGAAAAGGACTAACAAAAATGATGTTAGTATGGTGGACTTTTTTGAATAAAGAACAAAATATAATTAAAATTAATCAAGAACTTGAATTTAATTATATTTATCCAATAGGGCGTTTAGAAAAATATGGTTCAAAAGGTATTGCGATTTTTGAATCACTTGGTAATAAGTCGCTATCGCCTCGCAAGAAAATTCGTGTAAATCGTATGTCCGATAAGACTAAATCTTGGTATCAAGGAGATATTAGTGATGAGGAAGTAAGTATAAAAGACTCGTATGATGTACCCTTTGAAAAATTCACAGAGGAAGATATTGTACGGCGTTATGATTCCATGCTTCAAGAGTTTATTGACTATCTCAAGAAAAATGACCTCATTAAATAAAGGCCGCGTTTTGGCTCTCGACATTGGTACAGCAAGGATCGGCGCAGCAATCTCTGACCCTAATAGAATTATTGCTCAGGGGCTTGGGGTCTGGAACGCTGAAAACTGGCTTAATGATTTAGATGATTGTATAAAAAAATTTGAGCCGTCTATAATTGTTGCTGGGCTGCCCGTAAGGACTGACGGCAAAAAAAGCGCAATGGCTGAAAAAATTTTAGAAATTCTTGAAGACTTAAAAACAAAATATCCTGATATAAATTTTGTAACTCATGACGAGAGATTTACAACAGTAATCGCTCAAAGAACTTTGTTGGAGGCTGATACTTCTCGAAAAAAACGCAAAAAGACAGTTGATAAAATAGCTGCTGTGATAATTCTCGAAAGCTATTTAGAAAATTTACAACTTAATTAGGAGGCAACATGAACAATATTAAGGGCTTGACGCAAAGTCAAGTGAAAGAAAGCCGCGATAAATACGGCACTAACGCACTCACAG
Organism: Synergistaceae bacterium; assembly: GCA_017475805.1. The sequence continues at coordinate 7,868 of JAFVEW010000220.1, forward strand.
AACTGCCCCGCGAGTCATTGGCTCAAAAATTTTTAGCTAATCTCACCGACCCGATGATAATAATTTTGCTCTGTGCATTAGCTATTCAGCTCGTTTTATTCTTCTTAGGGCGCGCAGAATGGTTTGAACCTTTCGGGGTATTCGTTGCAATTTTAATCGCAGGTAGTGTCTCATCAATCACTGAATTTAAGCAGGAAGAAAAAGCATCATTGCTAAAATCTCAGCAAGAAGCAGGAGAACATACAAAAGTTATTCGCGACGGCAGTATTCATGAAATTCATGTCAGCGAAGTTGTAAAAGACGACGTGATTTATTTGCAAGCTGGCGACAAAATTCCAGCTGACGGCGTTGTTATTGACGGTGAAATCAAAGTAGATCAGTCAGCTTTGAACGGCGAGACCGAAGAAGCTGACAAAATGCCGAATACCAACAACGAAGAATACAACACTCGCGATTTACTAAATAAATTTTATGTTTATCGCGGCACCGTTGTATGTTCAGGCGAAGGTTATGTGAAAATAGCTGTAGTCGGCGACAAAACTTTGTTCGGTGAGCTTGCTCTCGAAGTTCAAGAAGCTCAAAGAAAAACGCCTTTGCAGGTAAAATTAGGTAAACTTGCTAAACAAATTTCCGTTTTTGGATATACCGGAGCTATCGCAATTATCTTAGGTATCTTAGCGCGAACTTTGATAACGGGCGATCTCCCCGCAGATTTTTATGGTTGGATTAGACTTTTAGTCGACGCTATCACAGTCGCTGTTACTATAGTTGTATGCGCTGTGCCTGAAGGCTTGCCAATGCTTACTTCAATGCTTATGTCTTTTCAGTCAATGCAAATGGCGGGCGATAATGTTTTAGTAAGAAAAATCAACGGTCTTGAAACTGCGGGCAGCTTGAATTTACTATTCAGCGATAAAACTGGAACAATCACCGAAGGACGTTTGACTATAGCAGAAATTGCCGCGCCTGTTGTTGTAAAGCAGACCGGCGACGTGAAAATTTCTATTTTCAAATCGCTTGACGAACTTGCTCAAGATACACGCGAAGATTTAATTTTAGGTGCGGGTGTTAATAATTCCGCTGCTGTCGGCGACGGAGCTGTTATAGGCGGCAACAGTACTGACAGAGCTTTAATGTCATTTTTCTTAAATGATAATGACGCGATCGAAAAAATTTCCAATGCTAAAAGCAAGGTAAAAAAATTCACAGCTTTTAACTCTGATAATAAAATGTCGAGCGTTGAATTTACTGACGGCGTTACTTATATTAAAGGCGCACCTGAAAAAATTATCTCACAATGCGAAAACATCACAGATAAAAAAGTTGTAAATAATTACATCAATGCTCAAGCAGATAGAGCCATGCGTTTACTTGCAATCGCTAAAAAATATGAAAATAAAACCGAGTTTGTTTGTGTTTTGAGTATCCGCGATAACGTTCGCAAAGAAGCTGTTGAAGCTATCAAGCGCGTTCGTGCCGCAGGTATTCAAGTTGTAATGATTACGGGCGACAGAAAAGAAACAGCCGTTGCAATAGCCCGCGAGTCAGGTTTAATAACCGGCGATGAAATTGCAATGACTTCGCAGGAATTAGCAGAAAAATCCGATGACGAACTCAAAAAGATTTTGCCGAATTTGCGTGTTATAGCGCGCGCTTTGCCTTCTGATAAGAGCAGGCTTGTGAAAATCGCTCAAGAGTTAAATTTAGTTGTTGGTATGACTGGCGACGGCGTGAATGACTCTCCTGCATTGAAAAAAGCTGATGTAGGCTTCGCTATGGGTTCAGGAACTGAAGTTGCAAAAGAAGCTGGCGACATTACAATTCTTGATGACAATTTCAAATCTATTGCAAAAGCAATTTTGTATGGCCGTTCGATGTTCAAGAGCATTAGAAAATTTTTGGTGTTCCAGCTCACCGTCAATGTCGCCGCCGTTTTAATCTGCTTCTTAGGGCCTTTGTTCGGTCAAAATATTATGCTAACGGTCATTCAGTTATTATTAATTAATTTAGCTATGGATACCCTTGCGGCAATAGCATTCGGCTCTGAACCTCCGCGTGAGCAATATATGAACGAAAAGCCGATACCAAGAGACGAAAACATAATCACGCCTTCAATGTTGCAAAATATTTTAGTCGGCGCAGCTTATATCACGCTAATTTGTCTTGCTGTAATGTTCGTAAAGCCGATTAGTAATTTGTTTATGACTGACGACATTATTTATTTACGGACGGCTTTATTTGCTGTATTCATGATGTCAATAACTTTCAATGGACTTTCAATGGCGTCATCAAAAAATTGTGTGTTCGTTATGTTATTTATTTTCTTGCTTCAATGGCTGTTCGTCGAACTTGGAGGCGAGGTTTTGAGCGTTAAAGCATTGAGTTTAGACTCGTGGCTTAATTGTTTCGTGCTTGCGTTCATGGTCGTACCAGTCAGACTTGGCGCAAACTTTTTAATCAAAAAATATCTTCACAAGTAAAAAAATAAAAAGCCGCGTCTAAAGTTTGGGCGCGGTTTCGTTTTTTCAAGCGATACAACTTAAAATACAAGCTATAGCATAAAATTTCGCGGATATTATTTCTTACCGCGATATTCTTTCCATTGCTCCGCCGCTACAGCAGCATCTACACACTTTCCAATTTGGTCAGCATCCATATTCATCAAACACTTCTCGTCGTTGAGTGCTTTGTTGGCAGCAGCTCCTGCCAAACCTACAGCTCCGTCTACCATTTTGCCGAAGCCTAATAAATATCCTATGCCACCACCAATAAGAGCACCAAAAGGTCCTCCAACACACATACCGAGAGCGGCACCTGCGGCAGCTCCTCCGCCTTTATTTAATTTTTCGTCGCTCATAATGTACTTAACCCTCCGATCTTAAAAATATTAAAACTATGTTAAATAGTATCACATAAATTTATAATGTCAAAAATATCATGTTATAGAACATGATTTTATTAACATATTATTTTTCACTGTCAAATCATAAAATAAAAATGAGGTGAAGGACTGTGAAGGAAAATTTAACAATTAAAATTCCTAAAAAATCTAACTTGAAAGGCGAGGACGGTTATAAAATCTTCTCTGTACGTATCAGAAACGAAACGGCTAATGCCCTTGAAGAGTTATCTACTAAGAGTAACCGCTCACGAAATGAACTCATCGGCATGATTTTAGATTATGCAGTTAATCATACAGACATTACCGACTAATTGGATATATGTCCCGACTCAGAAACAAAAAATACTTCCCTTAAAATTTAAGAGAAGTATCGTTATAAATTTTAATTCGCTCGATTTTAATCTTCAGCGAAAAAAATCTCACCCCTGTAACCGAATGCAGACATTAAATTTTCAAGAACCTGCCGGGCATTTTCTTTCGCCTTATCGATTAAATGCCAATCTTTTTTTGCTTCTTCGGCTATAACAGGACGCTCTCGTTCGATTATATCGCGTACTTTATTGTAGTCATACGTATTGTTAAAAGTGATAGTATCTTTAACAAAATCAATAACACCTCTCGTGCTATCATGAACGTTTACGTTACTTGTATCAATGATTGTTTGAAGTTCGCATTGAGGCATTTTTATACCGGCGTGTTTATTCTCTTCGTTTACATTGATTTCTGCTTTTGACATGTCGAAACGGCAGACAACTTCACCTTTACAGACAATTAATATTTTGCTCTCTGAAATCGTAACGCCTAAAGCTATTGTTTTTTGTTTATCCTCAATAACATGCTGAAAATATGAACGAAGTGTAACCAGTTCATTTACTTTTTTTACAGCATCAAGCACAGAAGAGGAACGGACAACATTTTTAATGCCGAAAAGCCCTTTTATCCTCCACATAACAACAAGACCAATAATAAATGCAGCGATAATAAGTCCTATAACTATTGACGTCATTAAAAATTCCTCCTCATAAATTTATGTTAAAAATTATAACATAAAAGCTCATACTATGAGGATAGTATTAAAATTAATTTTCGTATAATTCTTTAATACATGCGTCGCTGAGTGCCTTCAAACTCGAAACTTGACGATCAAGCGGCAAACCCGAAGCCTCGTAAGCTAAAGGAAGTTCCGTACATCCCATAGTAACAGGCGCATCACGTTCACGCTATAATTCATTAACTACGTCGCGCATAATTTCGCCCGCTGTTTTCATATCGCAGCTTGTTTTTTCGCGCAGTTTCCCATTTTTAGAATCATCTTTTCCAAAATATTTTCCGCCGTCAAACCGTAAAGCTCGCGCTGCTGATCTTGTGTAGCATGTTTGACGCAGACATCAGGGACTCCGAATCGAATTAATTTAACTCCGAAATTTTTTTCAGCTATCCGAGCCGCAACAGCCTCACCGAGTCCGCCGGGCATATAATTTTCTTCGAGTGTCGCAACTAATTCATATTTTTTCAGAATTTCATCGAGAGTTTCAAAATCAAGCGGCTTAATTTTCCAAATATCATATAGAGCAGGAAAAAATCCTTTTTTATTCGCAAGTTCGCGAACTTTAAGCATAGTTATTATCGAAGCTCCATAGCCGATCAAAGCGAAATTTTCAGAGCCGTTATTTTTAATTTCCTGCCTCAAATTTTTTTCAGGGATACTTCCGCGAGGATAACGAATTAGAGTCGGCCCATTGCGTTTCGCGGCTATTAACATTGATTCTTTCAAAGAATTTTCATCGCAAGGCGCATAAATTTCAAGATTAGGGATCGCTCTGCACCATGAAATATCTAAAACTCCTTGATGAGTATCGCCGTCCGAGCCTGAAAGTCCTGCGCGGTCGACCATAATTACAACAGGAAGATTTTGCAATGCTATGTCGTGCATTAATTGATCCATAGCGCGCTGTAAAAACGTCGAATAAATAAACACCCACGGCCTCATTCCTCCTGCTGCGAGTCCCGCCGCCATTGTCAGCATATGACTCTCGGCGATTCCGACATCAAAAAATCTATCGGGAAATTCACGCGCAAATTTTTCAAGTTTAACGCCTGTTGCCATTGCCGCCGTGAAACAAACTATTCTCTCGTCGTTCATAGCTAATTCTTCGGCGATATTTGAGGCAGCCTCGCTCCAAGTTCGGGATTTCTTTTCATTTGCAGGAGAAAGCTGATGATATTTAGTTGGATTTTCTTCTGCTTCGGGGAGTCCTTTGCCTTTAATCGTATTGAAATGCAGCAAAACGGGCTTCTCATAATTTTTAGCAAGCTCGAAAATTTCTTCGGCCTTTTTAATATTATGACCGTCGAAAGGTCCCCAATAATTTATATCGAGATCGTCGAACATGTTAGTCGGTTTAATTAAAAATTTGAAAGTGTCGCGGAATTTTCTCAAAATTTTTTCAGCGCGATTAGCTTTCATTTTTAGCTTTAATTCATTTTTTAATTTCGTATATAGATTATTAGAGGATAACCGCGCCAGCATCGTCGAAAATCCGCCGACTCGATTAGAAATTGAATGCCGGTTATCATTCAAGACAATAATTAATTTCGTGTTCGTCTCGTGAACATAATTCAAAGCCTCTAAGGCCAAGCCGTTAATCAATGAAGCGTCGCCGATAAAAGCTATAACATGTCGTTTTTCTTTTAATAAATCTCTTGCCTTCGCGTAACCTAATGCCGCTGATATAGACGTGCTGCTGTGCCCGGTGTTGAAATGATCGCATGGACTTTCAGAACGTCGCGGAAAACCTGAAATGCCGTCTTTAAGTCTTAACGTTGAAAATTTATCAAATCTATCAGTCAAAATTTTATACGGATAAGACTGATGGCCGACGTCAAAAATTATTCTGTCGTTAAAAGGGTCAAATTTTCGCAGCATCGCTATAGTAAGCTCAACGACTCCGAGCGACGAACCTAAATGGCCGCCGTTTTTTTTCACGGTGTCTATAATAACTGCCCGCACTTCTTTTGCCAGCACGGGCAGATTTTTTTCATCAATACGCAATAAATCTTCGTATGAAAATCCGGGTTTCAGAAATTCCATATCACCTATTCAAATCTTCTGAACTCATAAGCTGCAAACTGCGTTATTAATTGCAGCGAAGTTAATTCCGAACGATCGAGTGCGCCTCCCTCTTGGCTGCCTCCGAGTACGACAAAGCCCACGAGAGAATTATCGTCGCAGATCGGGAAAATGAATTTCATTTTTGAAATTTCTTTCCACGGACAGCCTGCAAGACCCCAGCTCTTGAAAATTGAATCCGCGTTTTCTTTGCTGAGGTCGTAATAAGACTCGCAGACTTTTTCGCCCGATAAAACTCCTGACGACGGCAGCAAAGTTGAATCATTAGCTTTAACATGTCCCGTTCGATATTCTGCAATCATGTAACCTTTGCGGGATTTGTTCCATGTAGCTAAGATACATTCTTTCATGCGGCCTTGTTCGACAAAGATATCGACTAAGAGAGAGATAAATTTTTCTTTGCTTTCAGCTCCGCGCAAAACTTTTAAGACATTTGAGAGCGATAAAATCGTAAATTCGCCGGATGACATATTAGCTTCAGATTGACGCGACTTTTGACGAAGATTATTAATCGCAATGGCTCTTACTGCGAGATTTCCAAGAAGTTCTAAGAAATTCAAAGTCTGATCGTTTGGAAGTTTATCCCAGCTCATCAAAGCAAATAAACGGCAGTCGCCTTCAGCAACAGGCAAAATAACTTCAACGTGCGAATCTTTTTGCGCTACAACCGGGTTAGGCGGAAGAATCTGCGACGCGAAAATCCCTTTTCGTTCAGGAATATTATCGATATTGCCGTGAATGACGGTCAAATAATTTCCTTCATCTTTAAGAATAGCTAAAGACTTCGGGAAGAGACTTTCTTGTAATACGTCGGCCAAGAACGAAGCAAAATATTGAAGCGGCATAGGCTCAAAAATTGACGCTAACGTGCTCTTTGTCGCTAAAATCATGTAAGAAAGCCGCGATAATTTTTTCTCCATCTCTGAAGTTTTTTTGAAGTTTTGCCACAAACCTATTAATCCCGCGCATGGTCTTAACTCTTCGATAAGGGCATCTGGATCCGCCGGAGATTCTTTCATTAAAATATAAATCTCCCATTCCGTGCCTCGAACTCGAATAACGCCCGGCCACTGGTCATTACCTTTTGCAAAATTAATTTCAAAAGATTCTTTAACGACACCTGATGAAAAGAGTCCGTCTGTGCAATTTTTTATAGAAAGACTCTCAGGAACTATCCCAGCCGCGTCAATAACGTTCAGGGAGTCGTCTTTTGCCTTTTCGACGACAAGAGCTTTAATGCCTTTATCGTTCAAAAAGCCTGTTAAAATTTCTAAAGCACCGCCGGTAATAATAAAGTCAGTTTTGTTGTAAAGTTCTCTAAGATTTTCGGACATTGTTTTGAAACACACCTCCGGAAAAATTTTTTATTTGTTAAATCTATTTTATCGCTTTTTTCTCTTAAACTCGTATAATTATATAAATGTATATTGAAAATTGGAAATTATAATAAGCAGGTCTAAAAATGAAATTTTATTTCGTGAAATTTTGAAGGAGCAAGGCAAAAAATGAATCGCGATTTTTATTTTGAAATTTTTTATAAAATCTTGCGATGAGGAATAAAAATTAAAATTTTGTAGTAATAAATGTAGTAATAAAAAATAACTTCCCGACTCAAATCGAGAAATTATTTGAAACGAATTATAACACGAAAATAAATTTTTGTTTCGCAAAATTATGAATAAATCAAAAGAATCAAAATTAAAAAATTAAATTTAGAAAAATTATTCAGAAAGGCATTTTATATTATAATGATTGAACTACATCGTCTGAACGGCGAGGCATTTTTATTAAACTCAGACATGATTGAAACAATAGACGTTACGCCGGATACTGTTTTGCGGCTGCTTAACGGGCATCGATACGTCGTGAAAGAGACAGTTCGCGACGTTTATAAAAAAGTTTTAGCTTTTAGAAAAACGGCCGGTTATACATGTATAATCGCAAACACTAACGACGAATCGGAATCGCAATAGAAACGGCAGAGGTGGGTTCACTTTGGATTTAACAAGTCTTATAGGATTTCTTGCAACATGGATATTAGTTCTTGCGTCAATGGCTTCGGGCGGAAACTTTGGAGCTTATATCGACGTTCCCTCGATCATGATTACGCTCGGCGGAGCTATCGGCGCGACGGTAATTTCAAATCCCGGAAGCAGGCTTAAAAACATCGGCGGAACTTTCAAGAGCGTTTTCTTCTCAAAAGCTCCAGACCTAATAGGCATGGTTCAAATGATAGTCAGCTTTGCAGAAAAGGCGCGTCGTGAAGGATTATTGTCGCTTGAAGCTGATATAGCCGAAGTCGACAGCGAGTTCATGAGAAAAGCAATTCAATTAGTCGTTGACGGTACAGACCCTGAATTAGTCAGAGCAATCTTAGATACAGAAATCGGAGTTTTTGAAGACCGACACAGCCAGAATAAATCAATGTTTGATACTTTAGCAGAGTTCGGACCTTCTTTCGGAATGATAGGAACATTGATCGGCCTCATAGCAATGTTAGGAAACCTTCAGGACGTCAGCGCGCTTGGTCCCGGTATGGCCGTCGCATTAATAACGACGATGTACGGCTCAATGCTTGCGAACATGTTTGCAATTCCTACAGGAAAGAAACTCGCGGCACGTTCAGCCGAAGAAGTTAAATCTATGGAGCTTATGGTCGAAGGAATTTTAGCTATACAAGCCGGCGAAAACCCGAGAATAGTTGAAGAAAAATTGAAAGTTTACTTACCGCCGAAGATGCGCGAAGCATTTAACCAGGAGGGCGAATAATGGCACGTCAGAAAAAACCTGAAGAGCCGGGACTTTCAGCACCGGTCTATATGGGACCATACGGCGACATGGTTACGTTAATATTATGTTTCTTTATATTATTGTTCGCTATGTCGTCAGTAGACTCGCAGAAATTTCAACAGGCGTTGTTATCGCTGAAAGGGTCGCTGGGAGTTTTGAAAGGCGGAGTTACAACAGAAGAATCTCAAGACCCTAACAAGAGCGGCGAAGTCGGAGAAAGTCCCGGTGCAAGTGAGCGTGTCGAGCTTGATACTCGGCACGTGGCTTACACGTTAAATTCTTTCTTACGTTCGGAAAATTTGACTCGAGATATTCAAGTTTCAATTAATCAGCGCGGCGTAGCTGTCTCGATCAGCGATCAATTTTTATTCCAGCCCGGCCGTGCTGAATTAAGACCCGAAGGTCAAAGAGCTTTATATAAAATTTCAGAGCTTGTGAAAAATCGCGTTCCTGCTGCCGCAGTCGAAGGACATACGGACTCAGGGATATTAAACGGCGGAATTTATCGCGATAACTGGGGACTTAGCGCAATGAGAGCCGCCGCCGTTGCAAGTTATATGGAAAGCGCAGGAGGCTTTGACCCAACGAAATTACAAGCCGTAGGATATAGTTCCGCGCAGCCTATCGTGCCTAACGATACAGCAGAACATAGAGCTTTGAACCGCAGAGTCGAGATCGTATTTTTATCGCAATATCCGAAACGCTAAGGAGTGAAAATAAATAATGTTGAAAAATTTTACGGCATGTTACACGAAATTAGAGCATGGGTACATGGGCAAACTTTTAGAATGGCCGGGAGTTATTACGGAGGGCGATGATTTAGAAGACTGCAGGGATTTATTAACGGAAGCGGCTAATGAAATGGCTGAACTTTATAAAGACGAAGGGAAAAAAATACCTTATACTGCGCTTATCTTTGAGCCGTTGTCTGTAAAAATTTCTCCTGAATGTTTGCCGCAGGAAAAAGAGGCGTTGCTCGTAAATGTCGGTTAAGCGTAAAGACCTCATAAGATATTTGGAACAATGCGGCTTTTTCTTAAAACGCGAGGGTAAGCGACACAGCTTTTATGTTCATGAGGACGGAAGGGCTACAGCAGTAAAGAGACATAACATTTTCGACAGAATATCAGCTAACGAAGTTTGCAAAGATGCTAAGTTACAGCCAATATTCTAAAAATCGTATTTTTATCGCAATATCCGAAACGCTAAGGAGTGAAAATAAATAATGTTGAAAAATTTTACAGCATGTTACACGAAATTAGAGCATGGTTACATGGGACAGCTTCTCGAGTGGACTAATGTTATTACAGAGGGCGATGATCTTGAGGACTGTGAAGAGATGTTGAAAGACGCGGCTCACGAAATGATGCTCGCATATAAAGATGAAGGAATGAAAATTCCTAATCCGTCCTTGATAGTCAAGCCTATATCTATACAGATCGATGAAGGAATACTCGAAAAAGCCGGTTAGCCGTGAATACTTTTTATAAAATAAATTTTTAGATTTTCATTCTGGAGGATAAAAGCATAAATGAAACGCATTTTAATATTTGCAATAGTCGGCCTCGTTATGTTCGGGGCAGGATTTGGCGGCGGTTTACTTCTTGGGCGCACAATGGCTCCCACTGATACTAACGAAATCGGCGTCGGAAAAGTAATTCAAGAACCTGGCCCGATAGTTTCAATCGGTCAATTTACAAGCAACTTGGCCGGAGCTGGCCGACATGTTATAGACTGTGCTTTGTCGCTCGAACTTGTTGACAAAGAGGGAGCTTCAGCTCTCGTTCAGTCGCCGGGCTGGATGAACAGAATCAGAAGCGAAATTTTCATGCTCATGAAAGATCGAGTCTATGATGACTTGATGAGCGCGGAAGGAGCCCTGCAGCTTGCCGGAGATATAAAACGCTCATTAAATCGGATGCTGCCGGACGTTGCAGGAGAAGCTCCGATCGTGAATGTATTATTTGAGAGCATGATTTTACAATAGGTCTTAAAAATGCCTGACGTATTATCACAAAATGCAATAGACGACTTATTAAAGTCTATTCAGGGCGGTACAAGCATTGATGAAATTGCTGCTAAGGCCGACGAGTACGCAAAATTAAAAATTTACGACTTTAAGCGTCCTGATAAATTCAGCAAAGATCAGCTCCGTGCAATTCAAATGATTCATGAAAGTTTTGCGCGTCAGATGACAACAGTTTTATCGACTTTAATCCGTGCGATAGTCTCGTCTGAAATTGCTTCAGTCGAACAATTAGCTTACGAAGAATTTGTAAATTACATGGTTCAGCCGACGGTCATAGGCTTGATCGAAATGCACCCGTTTGAAGGCTCGATGTTAATGGAAATTAACCCGGCGTTAGTCTTCACTATAATCGATAGATTATTAGGAGGGCGCGGAACTTTTATCGGCACTGTCCGAGAATTAACTGATATTGAGAAAACAGTAGTCGAGCGAGTCATCATGAGAATTTTAGAGCTTCTCGAAGACAGCTGGAGCACCGTCGTTGACGTTCGATTTAGATTCGAGAGCATGGAGAGTAATCCGTTTTTCGTTCAGATTTGCTCACCGAGCGATATGGTCTTGGTCGTCATTATGAAGCTGAGAGTTTCAGACGTTGAAGGCATGGTTAGTTTATGCTTCCCGTATTTCTTGATAGAGCCGATTATGGATAGACTTTCGAGTCAGCAGTGGTTCGCCTCAACAAGCCACAAGGCCGACCCGGAAATGAAGAACTGGCTGAATAATTCAATGATGCAGGTGAAAATGCCGCTTGCTATGGAGCTTGGCCACACGGTTTTATCATTGAATGACGTTTACGCGCTTCAAACAGGCGATGTTATTAAACTTGACGAACTCAAAGATGCTCAAATTGATGTTCGCGTCGGCAATCAAATTAGATTCAAGGCAAGACCGGGAACTCTTAACGGTCATATGGCCGTCGAGCTTGTGAAAGTTTTGACTCAAGAAATGCCCGAATTGCCCGCCGGTGATGAAGAATAAAAATAAAGGAGATTAATTCAAAATGTCTGATGATTTATTAAGCCCTGATGAAATTAACGCCCTATTAGCCGGAGCAGCCGATATGGGCGATATGGACGAAATTTCAGACGCTGATGCAGAACAATTAGCAAAAGTTTCAGACACATTCGCTAATTCAGAGAACAGCGTTATCAATATGCTCGCGGGCAAAAACGTTACAACTAATACTGGAAGCCCCGAAGTTTTGAGTCAGGACGAATTTTCCCAAAAATTTTCTGAAATTCCTTTTTTATTTTCAAGCACTTTCGGCGGTATGGACGATATGCCGCTTGCTATTGTTGTTGAGCAGAGAGGAGCTTTAACTTTAGCCGACTTCATGATGGGCGGCACCGGCAATCCTGTACCTGAACCTAATGACATGTACTGGGGAGCAGCTCAAGAAGGTTTGAGTCAAATCGTAGGCTCGGCGTTCACGAGTTTAGCGGCAATGTTAGCGGGACGTCGTTTGATGCCTGAGAATACGACTTCAGCACCTGGTGAAGAAGGCTGGCGGGCGTTTTCTCTCGAACCTGCTGAAACAAAAATCTGGGCAAGTCCTGTCAGCATTACTATCGAAGGTCTTGAGCCTTTTAATATGTGGACATGCCTTACACTTAATGACGCTTTGACAATAGCGGGCTATATGCGCGACGCTATCGAGGGCAAGAAACCGGCAGAGCCGCAATCTTCAGGAGGTTTTGGAGGAGGCGGCGGCAGTAACAATCTTATGGGAGGAGGACGGAGCAACGTGGGTCCGGCAGTTGACGTAAGACCGGCAGCTTTTCAGCCTTTAGGAGGAGGCGGGGCGGGCGGAGATCCAAGCCCGATTGATTTAATCGCTGATATTCCCGTGAGGGTTACTGTTGAGCTTGGCAAGGCAAGAAAAAGCGTTTCAGAAATTTTAGCATTAAACACCGGCGCGGTTATTGAATTAGATAAAATGGCAGGCGAGCCTGTAGATATTTTAGTAAACGGAAAATTAATCGCTCACGGCGAAGTCGTTGTAATTGATGAAAATTTCGGCGTCCGTATCACGGATATAATTGCAAGTGGTAAATAACGCTGAAATGTGCGCTTAATTTTTTAATCTGTAATAAAAAAGTCGTGCTATAATTCACTCAAATTAAATTAAATTTTTTAATTCAAGGGAGTTTTCAAGATGGGCAAAAAGGTTTTAATAGTCGATGACGCAGCATTTATGCGTATGATGTTAAAAGACATTCTCACGAAAAATGATTTTGAAGTCGTCGCTGAAGCTGAGAACGGCAAGGCAGGTGTAGCGGCCTTCCAGAAATATAAGCCCGACATCATCACGATGGACATCACTATGCCTGAGATGAACGGAATAGACGCAGTTAAAGCGATTAAGGCTCTTGACCCCAGTGTGAAAATAGTTATGGTCTCAGCCATGGGACAGCAGCCGATGGTTATTGAAGCGATTCAAGCCGGAGCGAATGACTTTATCGTAAAGCCGTTCCAGCCTGAAAGAGTCGTAGAAGCCATTACAAAGGTGCTGTCATAAAATTCAAAGCATAAGTCTTACGGCCTATATAATTCGAGCCGTAACCGCGTTAATTTTCATGTCGCTTGGAGCTTTAATTTTCGTAAAATATTTCAAAAAATATTTCCCAAATGCGGCAAGTTTATCAAATAAAAGCGGGGCTCATGCCGTTAAGATTGAGATATTATCGTCCCTGCGCCTCACAAGCAGGGATGTGTTTTTTGTTGTTCGCTGCGGTCCTGATGTTATTGCTTTTACATTAAGTCAAAGCAGTGCTTGTTTACTTGGCAAATGGAGCTATGAGCAATGGCTTAAAGGAAGTGAGAAATTAGGAATGAGGAGTGAGGAGTTAAATGAAGAAAAGCAAGATTAAATATTTAGTTTTGTTTTTGTTTATCTGCATGTTAGTTCTTAGCTTCGTTAATTCTGCTTTCGGGGCGATATTAAATCCTCCGCGTGCTCCTGAACTTTCCGGGACAATTCCTTTGCCTTCTTTAACACTTGGAGTCGGTCAGGCTGATTCGCCGCGAGACGTTGCTTTAACGCTTCAGATTTTAGCTTTGATGACAGTGTTAAGCCTCGTGCCCGCTATTTTGTTAATGGTAACGAGCTTCACTCGAATAATAATAGTTTTGGGCTTCGTTCAACGCGCAATAGGTCTTCAGCAGTCTCCGCCGCAGCAAGTTATAGCCGGGCTTGCGTTATTTTTAACGATGTTCACGATGTATCCGACATGGGAACAAGTTTATAATAATTCGTTAGAGCCTTATTTTTCAGGTAATATAGACGCCCAGCAGGCTTGGGATAACGCCATTAATCCAGTAAGAAATTTTATGTTCAGATATACTCGTCAGGAAGAATTATCTCTAATAATTTCAATGTCAGAATCGCCAAGACCCGCTAATCAATCTGAAGTTCCTACGCAAATTTTAATTCCGGCCTTCATGTTAAGCGAACTCAAAACGGCGTTTCAAATGGGCGTTGTTATTTATATTCCGTTCTTAGTTGTTGATATGGTCGTGTCGAGCGTTTTGCTAGCAATGGGAATGATGATGTTACCGCCTATGATGATTTCGCTGCCGTTTAAGATTTTGTTATTTATTATGGCCGACGGCTGGAATTTAGTCGTTATGAGTGTATTAAAAAGTTTTACGAACGTTCCGTAAAAAAGGAGAATTTATATATATAATGAAAACTGTTTCAGTTATTAACTTCAAGGGAGGCGTAGGCAAGACAACATTAACGGCCAATCTTGGAGCTTATGCTGCATCAAAAGGGTATAGAGTTCTTCTCATTGACTTAGACCCTCAAAATAATTTGACTTTTAATTTCATGACCCGCGACGACTGGGAGAATAAATTTTCGCAAAATAAAACAATGAAGAATTTTTTTGATCCCGTTGTCGAAGGCAAAGAATCTCCGTCGCTTAGACCTTTAATAATCAAAAAAACTTTTGGTGATGTAAGGTTAGATTTAATAACGTCTCATATAGATTCAATCAGCATTGATATAAAGCTGTCGAATTTATTAGGCGGCTCTGATGAGAAAATTATCGCTGAAAATTATATGAAAACTATAAGCTGTCTAAAGCCTGCATTGTCAACTTTAGAATATCAATATGATTTAGTTTTGCTTGACTGCCCTGTAAATTTTAATTTCACGGTCAAGAGTGCTTTATACGCTAGTGATTATTATATTGCTCCGACGAAACTTGATGCGCTTTCTTCAGAAGGAATTTATCTTTTAGGACGCCTTATTGACTCGTGCCGCGATGAATGCAGCGAATATATCAATAAATTAGACGGAGCGTCTTACAAGCCTTTTTCTTTGAAAATGCTCGGCGTAGTTCCAATGATGGCTCACGTAGTGAAAGGCAAGACTTTAATCGATACTGAGCTTGGATTTTTAGAAAAATTAGAAGGCGACTATGAAGTTTTCCCGCAATTTGTCAGAGATAACCCCGGCATATTCGGTGCGGAATTAAAAGATAAAGCCGGAAATGTTGTCCCTGCAGTGCTTGCTTATTCAGGTTTGCTTGGAGGGTTGACAAAGAGCGCGAAATCGACAATCATCAACGAGCTTCAATTACTTTGCGATCAAATTTTAGGCCGTATAGGTCTTTCAAAGGGCTAAAAAAGGATGAAAAAAAATGCCAGTTACAAATTTAAGTTTGCTTGATATTCTAACCGCAGCAATTTGGACGATGATTTCCGTAACACTGCCGATTTTATTAACAGCTATGATAATCGGACTTTTAATCGGAATTTTACAAACAGCGACATCGATTCAGGAACAAACTTTAATTTTTATTCCTAAGATTTTAGCTGTGTGTCTTTGTATTGTTTTATTATCGCCGTGGATCGGCCAAAGAATGTTAGTAATGACGCGAGAGATTTTAGGACAGTTAGAGAGATTTATACAGTAAACAATAACAAGAACTAAAGGAGCAGAATTATTTTGCTGAATTTGAAGCTTAGGCCGGAGGAGCGGGCAGCCTTAAATCTCCGAAGCCTTTATGAAGCGCAAGGCTATCATTTTTATAGAATGAGCCGCTTTGAAGAATATGATTTTTACGCCGACAAAAAAGATTTTTTGACTTCAAAAAGCATTTTGACTTTCACGGATATTAACGGAAAATTAATGGCTTTGCGTCCTGATGTTACGCTTTCGATAGTTAAACATATAAAAAATTCTGACGGTGTTCAAAAATTTTATTACGACGAAAAAGTTTACCGCGTTCCTAAAAATGCAGATTCATTCCGCGAAATTTCTCAGGCAGGCGTTGAATGTGTCGGCGTTCTTTCAAATGAAAATATCCGCGAAGTTTTAGAACTTGCTTTGAAGAGTCTCGAAACCATTGCAGACGGACGAAATTTTGTTTTAGATATTGCAAACGCTTCGACAATCGCGCAGCTTTTAGAAAATAATGAAATTAAATCTGAAAAATCTGAAATCTTAAAATGTATCGCCGCGAAAAATATTCACGGATTAAAAGCCATCAACGCTCCTGAAAAATTAATAAATTTACTTGAGTCAAACGAAATAGACGATAACACAGAAAAAATCATTAATTCGATTCAAAATTACCGCGACAAAATTAAAATTGATTATTCAGCCGTCAGCAATCTAAATTATTACAACGGCCTTGTATTTCGCGGTTTTATTGAAGGTGTCCCTGAAAGCATTTTATCGGGCGGCCAATATGACGGATTAATGAAGCTCATGGGCAAAAAAAATTTGAGAGCCATCGGCTTTGCTGTGTATCTTGATTTAATCAGAGGTGAAAAAAATGATTAATATCGCGCTTCCAAAAGGACGACTCGGCGAGAAAGTTTATAAATTATTTGAGTCTGCCGGCTATGAATTTCCAGGAATGTTAGATAACAACCGCAGGCTTGTTTTTGAAAACGAAAAATTAAACATGCGTTGTTTCTGGGTCAAACCTTTTGATGTTCCTGTTTACGTTGAACGCGGCACAGCTGACATAGGTGCGGCTGGCAAAGATATTTTATTAGAAAGAAACCCGGATGTTTATGAACTTTTAGATTTGAAAGCCGGATTTTGTAGAATGGCAGTGGCTGCGAAAGATGATTTTCACGAAGACAGCGAAAAAATTTTGCGAGTGGCTACAGAGTTTCCGAACATAGCGAGAAATTATTACGCAAGTTTAGGACGTGAGATAGATATTATTCCGCTGCGAGGTTCGCTTGAACTTGCGCCGGTGCTCGGGCTTTCAGATGTTATAGTTGACATTGTCGAGACTGGTACGACTTTGCGGGAAAATAATTTAAGCGTTATAAATTTTATTGCGGATTTAAGTGCGAGGTTAATTGCGAACAAAGCTGCATATAAATTCAAGGGCGAAATTATCAATGAAATCATAAAAAATTTGATTAAGAGTTAGGAGTTAAGAGCGAAAAATTTTCTTTACTTTGCTTTTTTCATTAATTTATTAAGGGCATCAATTAAGGGCTTAATTCTTTTGTCGTTCGCAGGTTTCTGGAGAGCGTCTTTAGCTGAGACTTTATCGCCCCAGTATTCTTTGTTGCGTTTAACGCTGATACTAATCACGGAGCCTTCAAGAGAGACGCCTGCGAAAAGTCCTTTTGACATTGAATAGCTATAAATCGAAGCCTTAGCCTGAGCATCTGTAGCAGCTTCTGCGCGTCGTCCGACGGGGCCTGCGGCCACTCCGACATCTCCGCCTAATTTTGTTTTACTGCTCATGAAAGCATTTACGCCTTTTTCGTTAATTACAGCTAATAAAAGCGAAATTTTCTGAGCTCCGAGTTGAAGACCGAACGAGCCGCCGCCGATATTATAAAAACTTGGGCCGTACCATTTTCCGTTTTCGTAGCGCAAAATTAAACCTTCGCCGTATTCACCACCGAGTATGAAACCGGCTTTGAGCATTGCCGGAACGAGAGCAACAGCGTGAGAAGTCTTTAATGTTTTAGCCATATTCGTCTCGTCGTCCTGTCCGGAAATTTCGTTAATCATTGAAATTGAATCATCAATGATGCTTTGAGCTGATTGTTCAGCAAATGCTGTCTGACACACGAGAATAAAAATTATAACCGTAAGAAATTTTTTCATGGAAAATAATCTTTCCTTTCGTTAAAAATTTTTAATTATTATAAAACAGTTTGACGGCATTTAGCTTGCGTGATAAAATCACCGTGTTAGAGATTTAATAACGGGGCGTAGCGCAGTCTGGCTTAGCGCGCATGGTTCGGGTCCATGAGGTCGGAGGTTCGAATCCTCTCGCCCCGACCATTTGTTGTAGTTGCAGTTCTCTTATCAGTCGTCATCGTATTTTC
>JAFVEW010000015.1 GCA_017475805.1 Synergistaceae bacterium
CTGGGACGACTACGCGCTCAAATTCGGCAATGACGCGGCACGGAAGGCCATATTTGAGGGACGCGGCGGTCTGAAAGTCTTACTTATGCCCGAAAAGGAGCGCGCTAAGTATCTCAATCACTTAGACATCGTCGGCCTGTTAGGGAAGTTAGACCCGTCTATAAAGCTACCGCCCCAAGAGTTCATCGGCGGCCTGTTCCCGCGCGGGTTTCTCTCCTCTATTGTTGCTCAGTCCGGTATAGGGAAAACTGTCTTCATGCAAAAGACTGTCTCCGATTTAAGCATGGGCGGCACTTTTTTTGACGGCATAGCAGAGAACGAACCGCCCCGAAAGTGTCTGATATTCGCTTCCGAAGCTGGCTATGAACTCCTGCTGAGACGCGGTGCTATTTTCAAATGGCCAGTTAATCCTAATAACGTCATTGTCGCAGACCAATATAAATACGAATGCAAAGGGATAAGCCTCATGCTCGACAACCCGCAAGGCATAGAGAACATCAAGGACATCATTTACACCGTCAAACCCGATATTATCTTCTTTGATACTTTCGGATTTTTTCATGATAAGGACGAGAATAAAGGGACTGACATGAAACCGATTATGCGACTGCTCACAGACATAGCACGCGACCTCTATATCGCCATAGTGCTAAATCACCACAGCCGCAAGCGCACGTCGAAGGAACGCGCATTAATGCTCAATCAAGATGACGTCATAGGGTCAAGCGTTTTTAACCGCCTTGTAAGCTTAATAATCGGCATTGAACCTATATCTGTCGAAGAGAAAGTTTTACAGGTCAGGCCGCTGAAAACTTGGTTTAAGGCGTTCAATATCTTCAACTACAAGATAGGCGAAGACCTCTACGGGCACAGCGTCATTGAGACTAACCTCGCCCCCGAAGACAAAAGCGGCGGAGGCTCTCGTATCGCCGTATGGAACTACTTAGTTGACACTTTCAGGCAGGGCGAATGGTTTACGGCCTCGCAAATAATTCTGTCCGAGATTGAGGGGAACGTTTCAGAACGACAGCTAAAAACGATTTTCCAAGAGTTTGTTAGAGCGGAAAAACTGAACAAGAGAGGTGCGACGAGTAACACAGAATATTCTATAGCGTGATTTTCATCAGAGAGGGGGATACCTGTCGAACCCCAAAATAATATCGATGAATACTGAATTTAATTCGACACCCTGTCTGTTAAATAGCCTGTCGAATACTGTCGAATAGGGGATAAACATTGTCTCCAAGAGGTTTTATCTCTTATTCGACGGGCAAGGGGGCATTCGACGGGCACTTCGACACCCTCCCTGTCGAATATAAATATAATAATAATAATAATTTATATAATATTTAACAGATATTCCCCTCCTGTCAGTATAAAAAGAATGAGTAAGTAATTTTACCGCCATGCTGGAAATGTTTATCTGCTTGGCGGAATAAAAAAAGAAAAGGAGCAACTCATGAACATCGAAACGCAACTCAACAACCCCTTAATCACTGGCACTGAATTAATCAGCCTGGAGTTAGACGGCCTCCCCCCGACCGTCAATCACATGTATTTAAGCGTCAGAGGCCGCCGATTTCGCACTGACGAATGTGTAGCCTATCAAGATTATGTCGTAAAAGAAATATCGCGTTATAGGGCGCATGAATGGCCTTATTCGGGGCGTTGCTCCTTAATACTGATATTCACTGCATCGAATAAAAAACGCTGGGATATTGATAATAGAGTTAAGAGTATTCAGGATTGTTTAGCTCGCGCTGGCGTTATCAAAGACGATACGCAGATTGATGAGCTACATGTTCAAAGAGTTTACGGAAAAATAGCTAAAACTCACTTGATTTTAAGAAAACGCGAATAAACGGCCGTCAAGATATATTTTATTCTCAAAAAGGATTGATTATCCTAAGACGCAAATAAAAATTCATTCACGGACGTTTTAGATACATTTCAGACAAGAAATAAAAACAAGGAGGAGCATTTTGACTTACGTTGAAAAATGTTTGTATGGTTACAAGGCAAATTTAGCAGAGCTTGAAGTCCTTTATGAGGAGCGCAAAAATCTTATGTCGCTTCACGGTCAAACTTACGAGATTAATAACTCCTCCGGCGAACAAGACCCGGTTGGAAATATCGTTAATCAGGGATTTTCACTCGATAAAAGAATTTCACAGCTTGAAAAACGCGTTAAGCCCGTCGATAAGCTGATGAAAGACTTGCAAGGCAGCTCCCTTAGAGTTCAGCAGATGTCGGAAATTTTAAGGCTTAAATATATTAATCATGAGGATAAGGACAGCATTAAGAAAAAAGTAGCAGTTTCAGATATTACCTTATGGAGACGAACAAAAGACCTAATCGCACTTGCTAAGCGATATTTTCCCTTTTTTGTGAAATAAATTTGAAAGATTTTTGAAATAAAAATGAAATAAAATTGAAATAGAAAATACGAAAAACCGTGTTATACTCTTAGCGTGTAAAATTCCAAATAAGAAAAAATCTAAAAAAATTTTGTCGGTTCACGATGCGCGTTGAAACTCTCCTGTTTTTACAAGAGAGTTTTTTTGTTATTTAGGGGGTGAATTTATGCCTGTTATCAGGAACAACTCAGGGCAATTCGTAAAAGGTCAATCTGGTAATCCTGGCGGTCGGCCTTCTCCTAAAAATGCCGAAGTCAAAGAAATTTTGAAAGCAGCAAGTGTTGACGCTGCTAAAAGGCTCGTTGAGCTGAGTTTGAGCGACAATGAGAAAATCGCACTGCCTGCAACTGTTGAAATACTAAACAGGACAGAAGGCAAGCCACGAGAAAGCGTCTCAATGGACGTAAACGGAGGGCTTGATGTCAGAGCTCAAATTAGGAGCGTCCTAATGGAAAGGTTAAATGGACAATCAGGAATTAATGAGCCTGCTGAATAAAGAGGAGCGGGCGTTAAATTCACTCGTTGCATTCCGTGAGGAGTTTATTCCGGCTAAAGAAGACGTAGAGCCTGCAGCTTTTCACGAAGAATGGAGCGAGATTTTATTACGCGGTAAAGGTAATTTCGCTATTGAGGCGTTCAGAGAGAGTGCTAAAACACAGATTGTTATTAGGGCTAATCTGCTTCATGCACTGACTTTTCCGCAAGATAACAGGAGCTATCTTATTATTATTTGCGCTACTCAGACTACAGCGAGTAAGAAGCTGCAGGAAGTTTCAAGAGAGTTCTTAGCTTCTGAAAGCATGAGAGGCTTAGTCAGTGAAATACGCGATAATTCAGGGATTGCTCTCGAAGTTCATTATCATACTGGAGCTAAAGTCAGAATTGAGGCTTACGGCAAAGGAGCGGCTGTGCGAGGGCTTTCATGGGGAGCTAAGAGGCCGGATTTAGTTATTATTGATGACCCGCAGGACGAAGAAGACGCAAGGAGCGAAACAGTTACAGTCAATGACTGGGACTGGTTTTTAAGCGATGTCTATTTCTTAGGGCAAAGCACAAGAATTTTCATGATAGGAAATAACTTGGGTGAACGCTGCATTATTGAGCAAGTTATTAACTTCTCGAAGCAGCTGAACTTTACTACGAGGCGTATTCCTATTCTTGATGAAAATGGTCAGAGTGCGTGGCCGTCGAAATGGCCTGTAAGCGAGATTGAAGAAGAACGTCATAATGCAGAAGTTTTGGGCAAGACTGACATTTGGTACAGAAATAAAATGTGTCAGTGCATAAGTCCAGACAGTCAGAAATTTAAGCGCGAATATTTCAAGTACTACGAAAAGACACCTGATTTAGATACGCTGAATATTTACACGACTGTTGATTTAGCAATAAGTCAGAAAGTCAATGCGGATTATTCAGCTATCGTAACTGTAGGCGTTAATTCTGCGGGTCATTGGTTCGTGCTTGATGTTGAATACGGACGTTATGACCCTACGACGACGATTGACGCTATATTCTCAGCTGTTCAAAAATGGCGGCCTCTTTGCGTAGGTGTTGAAGTAGTGGCTTATCAGGCGGCTTTACAGCACTTTTTACAAAAAGAGATGCCGAGACGCGGAATATTTTTCAGAATAACACCGCTGAAAGCTGAGAAAAAGAAAGAAATCAGGATTGATAACATTCAGCCGCGCTTCGCTGTAGGCA
>JAFVEW010000016.1 GCA_017475805.1 Synergistaceae bacterium
ACACTTTATCTTGAGAGATAAAAATAAAACCTGCTCCTTTTAATTAATTCAATTTTCGTAGAGTTTTTAACTCCTCGAATAATTTTTAATGGCTTCGGACAATACGTTCGGAAGCCGTTATTTATTTTTCTCCGCAAATAAGGCTGTTGAGCTTGTTCATGTTCGCGTGTTTCAATTTCATGATGGGGTGGACGTAACGGTTTAGCGTGATATTCACGTTGGCGTGTCCTAAAATTTCGCTCAATGACTTTATGTCGAAGCCCAGTTCCACGCATTTTGTAGCGAATGAATGACGAAGCACGTGGAAGTTAATCCGCTGAACTCCGCATTTTTTCAAAACGCTCTTGAAACGGTTTTCCATTGTTCGGGGTTCAACGAATTTATCTTTTGAACCACTCAATACGTATGCGTTCTCAATATAAGCCGATTTAAGGTATTTCATGAGTTCCGCAGGAATGGGAATTTTTCGGAGCGAACTGGGGCTTTTAGGTTCGCCAATGTCGATAAAAGTTTTTTTCGCAGTGTCCTCGTTCAAGTTGTGGAGGCGTTGCATAGTCCTTTTCACCTGAAATTCTTTATCACTGAAAGAAAAATCGCTCCACTTCAAGGCGCAAAGTTCGCCTATCCGAATCCCAGTGAATAGAGATAAAAGTATTCCAAGTGCAGTCAGGTCAAAATGCTTTTTCAAGTACCGAAGAAGTTTATTTTCTTCGGTGGCTGTCAAAACTCTGATTTGCCCCTGCCTTAACGGGATTTCCACCGCGTTAGGAACGTAATTGACTTCATAGCCCCGAAGCATAGCAAAACGGCGAATGCTTTTCATCCACGAGAAAATGTCCGAAACGGTTTTCGGCGCAAGTTTCTGCCCGTTACGCCCCTCCGTCAGAAGTTTATTGCAGAACGAAATAATATTTTCGTTGTCAATGTCGCTCAGGTTAAAATTCCCGAACGCTGGGATTATGTAGTTTTTAAGCTGGCTCATGTATTTCACGATGGTTGACTTTTTCCGTATCGGCTTTAATTCTTCGAGCCACTGGCGGGCGATATTTTCAAAGTTCGGGCTTTTTGTCCGTTTCTGCTTTTTTAATCGGGATTGCCCGTTTTCAAGCTGACTCACGGCTTCGGCTTTTTTCTGTTTTACCTCAGAATAAGATTTTCCGAAAACGTAACCATAAACGGCTTTTTTGCCATCGTGTCCCTTAATATAACGACCTTCCCAGAGTCCGTCTTTTCTCTTAAAAATGTTTTCGCCTTTTCGCGGCATGATTTAAGCCTCCTGACCGTAAATTAAAGATTTTTTTCTGAAAAAAAAACGTGTCAAAATTTTTCTTAAAGTCTTGCAAAATTAAGCGTTTTCACGTAAAATTGTCCGTACAAAATTATGATTAATAATCTTTCGTGGAGTGGAAGACTCTACGAAATTTGAGAATTAAGAAAAAAGGAGCAGTAATTGAACAATAGACATAAAATGCAAATGACCAAAATATACGTAGCAACGGTTCAGAGTAATTTTTAAGTAAAAAATTTCCTGTTTGAAGTTAGTGCCAATAACAGCTTGGTGAATTTCTTATAAATAAGCAAACATTTTGGCAGAAACTGAAAAATGTACAACACCCCGAACTTCGATAAGTGCATAAAATCAAAATATAACTTTTCGCACCTTGATAAAAAAGGAGCATTTTTGCGTTCACAAAAAATAAGTTTCATGTTTTGCAATCTCAACATTGTTTCCGTAAAAAACAGGCGTGTCTGTATGCGTCTTTTTTTAATATGCTGTTCATAATTTACAAATTTGTTAAGGAGGTTCTTTTATGAATCGCAAAAAATTAAGGATTTCACGTTTTCTTCTGGTACTCGCGGCGTTTGTCCTGTACACAGCAATGACTGCCGGAACTTCTCAGGCCGCGCAGTATGTCGTGGATCAGGATTTTACCCTCGTAAACCGCACAGGCGAAACAATCGTCAGCGTGCTTCTCAGCCCCACGGGTGCTTCAAGATGGCGTGCTGAAGACGAACTCGGCGATTATGTACTTAAGCATAATCAAGAAATTGACATCGTGTTTAGCCCTTGGGACGAAGCACGTTATTGGGACATACGCGCGGAATTTGCCGACGGGACTTATGACGAGTGGTACGGTTTTGATCTTTTCAAAGTCTCGGAGATCACGCTCAACAAAAACGGCACAGCGTCTTACAGATAATTTGGGGAGGAAATTTCTTTCATGAAATTAAAATATTCAAGATTTATTTCCGTTGGCCTCGCGATTTTCCTGTTATCAGGAATTTTCGCAGAGGCCGCGTCCCTGAATGGCAAGGCTCTTTCTGCTGTCGATGATGTCATGTCGGCAACAGGAGCTCCGCGTGTGCTTAAAAAAGACTCGCTTTTTATAGTTACTCATGACTATGAGGCTCAAGGCTTGGAATGTTCTTATGTCGCTTTCGGTGAAGATAATAAACCAGAGGCAGAAGTTGTCTTATTAAAACGCGGAGAGGGCGGCAACGGTGCGTATAACGGGCAAAGCGGCGCGTTTGTTGATATGTTCCCGAAAGGCACGAGGGCTTTAAGCGGACTGCACCCTGCAATTTCGACTAACTATTTTGATTCAAGCGTTCCGCCTCTTTTCGTCATCAACGGCCTTGTCTCAAACTCATCACCAACCTATGACGCTCTGGTATTTGATATTATGGATAAAAGTGTCGTAGGCGGTGCATCTGCGAAATCCACTGAAAGTGTAAGCGGCTTTGGGTTATATGATAAAGACGTCAGCGGCTTCAAAGGAGGCATATTCGCTCCGGGAAGCGACAAGGAAATTTTTGCCGGTGTCGAATGGGTGGAACATATGACTTACCGTCAGGCTATTTTGGATTTTTACAGCGTCCCTAAAATAAGCGCAAGGCCAGCACAGGGTAAGAAAGGCACCAGCTCGATTAAGAAAGAAGCCAGTACCTATGTCAGCGGTTCTGCAAACACAGAGGCTGCATTGGCAAAAATAGCTGTCGGCGATTTGAACAATGACGGTTCCCCGAATGAAATCGCCTTAATTCATAACGCTCCAGACGCTTGGGGATTTTACCTTTCCGTTTATCAGGTAACGTGGGAAGGTTCAACCTTGAAAGTTAACACATTAGTCGATTCTACGATTATCAACAGCAACACTCTTTACAACAGCGTTAATAACGACCGTGATGAATGGTTCCAGAAAGCAGCCGGAGATGTAGCAATAGGCGATTTTGACGGAGACGGACGCAATGAAATTGCCGCCGTTTATAAAGGCTATAACGAGGACATACCCGACTTGCACGGCCGAAGCGAATTGAGAAACGCGTGCGGAAGCCTTCATGTCAAAATTTATAAATGGAACTCAAACGAGCGAAAATTCATCGAGGGCGATAATGTCGCAGTCAGCGTAACAAGTTCAAGCACAACAAAAGAATCATCAAAATACAATCTTTCCAGTCTTGGAAATCTCATGGCGGTAGCTGCTGATGTAGATGGCGATGGAAAATCCGAGCTTGCAATTCTGAAAATCAATTTTTCGACAATATTTACCAGCTATACGATTGACACTGATAAGATACAACGCGGCACTTGGAGTTCATGTCTCGATTTATGGCGGCTCGATTCCAGCAAAGACAATAAAGTGAAGATGAAACGCGATAAAGAGATTGCTAATTTGGGAAATTTTTATTCCGATGACACGGAAGAA
Source organism: Synergistaceae bacterium (assembly GCA_017475805.1). Next base: position 3,708 of record JAFVEW010000016.1, read on the forward strand.
AATCTCAAAGAACTTAGAACTAATTTTAATCGTATAAACGGGTCTGCGCTTTTAGGTCTGCACTGCTTCACCGACCAGGCTTTTCAAATGACTGCTGGAAATTTCACGGGAATGACAAATGCTGAAACTAACAGACCGTGCTACAGCATAGCCGTAAGCTGCTCAAGTTATATAAATTATGCGAGTAATCGCTGGGTAAAAGTTGTTTACCCTGTCTATAAAAATAACTCGCTTAGCTTTGAAAATGTCGTTGTCAAAACAATTAATAATAAGTTTTCAGTCGGTCTTGGAGCTGGCGATTTCAAGGGAGACGGAATTTTTCTGAAAAATCCCGTTCATTCCGTAACTGTCGGCAATCAAGTTCCAACGACAATAATTCAAGCTCCCCCGTACCATGTCGATTATATTCCGCTTCCGTGGGAAAAAGACGGAAAAGCTAAACTCGCGAATATCAGCTTTGTACCGGCAACACAGGTTAAATATGTCCGTTCAACATCGGCTCAAAATCAAAAGGACATTTCTTCAAGTTCAAGCCACCAGACCGATATAAAACTTGACGGAACTTTCTCATATTCTGCCGGAATACCTTTTGTGCCTGCCGTTGATGATAAATTTCCGCTTAAACACAGCGTCATGGTTCAGGCTCAGGCGAATTTTTCAGGAAAGTGGGCAAGCTCTGAACTCGAAAAAAATTCTGACACCACGAAAACTACAATCAGCATGGGTTCAGGAAGAAAAGACAGTTTAATGGCGTATCAAACGAAATATCATGTTTGGAGTTATCCGATAGATCCTGTTCCAGAATGGTACAAAACAGCGGCAAAAACTTCAATGGACGTCAGCAAACTTCAAAAAATACAGTACAGCGTAACCATGACTGAACAGCCCGGACTTTATCAAGGAGATTTGGAAAGTTACAACGCAAAGCACGAGGAAGGAAATTTATTTTCTTATCCTACAACTTTGAACGCTATTACGGATCTCAATAACCCAAATTCTCAAATACTCTCTGAAACCGTTACGCGAAGATTCGGCCCTTCGGAGCTGGAGTACACGCTTAATATTGATAAATCAATCACAAAAGGCGAAACAGCTAACAGAGATATAAACGCCGGAGGCGGATTAGATTTCACGTATATGTACGGCAACGCTAAACTCGGAGCAACAGGAGTATCGGCGCATTTTGGAGTAGCTTATAAATACAATACGTCTAACACAAAGTCATTGACAAAGACTTATACAAAGGGCGATGCTCTTTCGGTAAAATTCCCCGATCCTGCAAAAGCTGAGAAAGCAGGACTTGCGGGCAGTATTGAAGATGTAACATATGGAACAACCTTTCAGGCATATTCAAATCCTCAAGGACTTTTGAAATTAGCGTTTGCCGTAGATCTTTCTTCGGGCGGATCAGTGCTTCCGTTGTTATGGCGCGAATCAATTTATAACGAGAAGCCTGACCCTTCGTTTGTTCTTCCAAATAAATTTACGCTTTTGGGCGGAAAATGGAAAGTAAACAGCGACATGCTTAGAGCTACTGAAATGCGCGGAACAATTTATAAGGACAGCGGCAAGGATACAATGACAAACCCGTTCTTTGAATCCGGCAAGACTTATGACATTTCATTGCCTATATACAACGCAAGTTTTGTGAATGTTCCTGCTTTTACGGTAAGGCTGTCATATATTCCTTATTCGGACAGAAAAGATCTCTCAAAACTGCAAAAAATTGGTGAAGTTACAATAAACGGACTGTCAGCATGGACATCAGGCTCTGAAAACAACAAAACCTACGCTAATTTCAACTGGACTGTTCCAAGTAACTTGAAATCTGATAATTATCTTTTGTGGGCAGAAATTGACCCCGACAACAAAGTCAATGAAGTTCACGAGGCATGGAGTGTTGATCTCCCAGGCGGAAATAATACGGGGTATGTAATGATACCTGTCAGGACGCTGAAAGAAGTTGAAAACGCGATGAGCGGCGGCAATAGCAAAAAACTCAATGCTTCAAACTTCAAAACAAGGCGGCGTTTATGGAAATCCAATGCAAAAGCTGCATCACTTGCAGACGATGAAGACGGCGAATGGGCTTACTATGACGACTCGAGAGCTCTTTATGATTACATAACTGCACAAAGCGATGATGTCGAAATTGAATTTTTACTGGATTACGCCGGAGATTCTGCGCTTGGAGACGTGTCAATAGAACTTTTGCAGACATTAAAGGACGATGACGGTGAAGAAATCACATACGCTTATGATTCCGATTCATATTATTTTGACAACGAAGAAAGCGCGGAGTTTTACGCTGTGATTTCCCCCGATGAACTGAAAGACGGCGGTGATTTGCTCTTAATCGTAACTGCGGGAGATGAAGAACTTGAATTTCCTTTGGCTTCCGCGCCTTCAAAAAGCGGCACTGATGATATCGAAGAAGAGCAAAATAATTCTGAAACAGCCGGAGGTTCAGGCGGCGGCTGTGAAATTGGTGTCAGCGTATTTGCTTTTGCACTTGCGTTATCGCTTTTGACGTTAAAACGCAAAACACTCTAATTTAATTTTGTAATGACACCGTTGTTAATTTGTAAATTCATTGCGGCGGTGTCTTTATAATTAAACAATTCAAAAGGAAGGTTTATATGAAAAAATTTATTTTGGTATTTTGCTTACTGCTTTTTTCGGCTCAGGCTTATGCGAAAAGCGCGCCTTTTAACCTCTCACATCTTGCGTACAGCGTACCCAAAGATTTTGTGAGAGTTGCTGATGATGAAAATTTGCCGGCTTCTTTTGATTTAAGAGATTTCAATGCTGTTGCCAATGTCAGGTCGCAAGGAAATTGGGGAACATGCTGGGCATTTGGTTTTCTTGCGGCTGTCGAGTCAAGTTATTTAACGCAGGTCAGCAATGATATAGGGAAATATATTGGTGATTTAGGCAACGCGAATACTACTGATTTATCAGAACTTCATCTTGCTTACTTTGTTAGTCATGGGCTTGCGGAAAAGCAGAACTTCAGCGTTATTGATAAAAAAACAGACAAACTTGCCAAAACACCAACGATGGCACAATCTTTGAATAACGGCGGTTATAACATTACATCTGTCGCGGCACTGACTCGCGGTTACGGATGGGGGCCGGTATCAGAACTTAATTATGACGAACTCTACTATACAAAATATGCAGATGTCAGTGATGATGTCGTTGATAAACTTGCTCTGAATATAAAAAGCCTTGACCAATATTCAACTGCTCTAAGAATTACTGACGCGTCATATTTGGTTGCTATTGATAGAGAAAACGTTCGTCTCATGTTCAGCACTGAAGAAAACAGAAACATCATCAAGAAATTTATCATGAAAAACGGTGCTGTTGCGGTAGCTTATAACGCGGCAAGCAATATGTTTCTTAACCAAAATACGGGAGCATATTTTTATTCTGAAAATGATATTTCAGATGACGATGAAGATAAGCCGGCTAATCAGACAAATCATGTAGTTTCAATAATAGGCTGGGATGATGATTTCTCAGTTGATAATTTCAACAGCAAAGACGTAACGCGCCCTGAACATAATGGAGCATGGCTTGTCCGCAATTCATGGGGAGATTGGGCAAATGACGGTTATTTTTGGATTTCATACGAACAGTATATGCTTGAAGGGACAGCATTTATTGTTGAATCTGCTGATAAAACTTTGAGAACATACGGCTATGATGACTTAGGCTGGACTTCTTCATGGGGCAACGGTGAAAAGACAGCTAAAGCCGCAAATATCTTCAGGGCAAAGAGCTATGAAACTCTTGAAGGAGCAGGCTTTTACACGACAGATAATAACGCAACAGTCAGCGTGAAAATTTACAACTATGGAAAAACTCACCCCAATCACTCTGATGATCCCACAGCTTCAATAAATATCGAAAGCGGCTCGCCTACTGTATCTAAGACTGCGACTTACGAACTTGCCGGTTATCATACAATGAAATTTGATACTTTTCCGTCAATTAAAAGCGGTGATTATTTCGGAGTTGTTGCGGAATTTTCTAACGCCTCATATGATTTGCCCGTAGCAGTTGAACAGAGGATTAACGGATATTCTGACTTTGCGTTAGCTTTTGACGGTGAGAGTTATTTTTGGGACGGTTCAAAATGGTTTAACGGTGCGTCCAATACAGAAGCAAGCGGTGATATGACGTTGCATATGCCATCTAATGCTTGTATCAAGGCTTTTACAAAGTGCAATGACGGCAAAGTTTATTTTATTGAGGACGATAGCGGAAAAAGCATTGACGGAATTGGTGTAAAAAATATGCCGGAGCTAACTGTTTCAGAAACTGCAATCGAAGACAATAATCCGATTGAAAACGAAGACAGTTACAAAGGGCGCGTAATCTCACAAATTGCTGTCGATAATGACGGCGAGCCGCTTGCAGAAGGAATATCATTAGATGTTGATTTGGTGTATATCCAAGAATTTGAAGAATACACGCCACATTCTGTATCTAAAAACGGTCTGCTTGAAATTTCGCAGGAATTAGACCCGATGTACCCCGCTGATTATGTTCCAAGTTTTTATATGCAGGACGGATTTATGTATCCGGTTTATGCAACTTCTCTCATAACTAAAAAAGGCGGAAGTATAACGATTGACGCTGATAATCTGATTGGCAATTACGGCAAAAAAATTAAAGTTCCGGCAGGGTATTACGATGTAATTTATACACGCCCTGATGATGAATTTATTGGTGCGTTACGTGTTATTGAAATCACGGAAGCTAATGAAAAAGAAGCTGATGACGAAGATGATGATGCAGAGAAAGAAAAATCTGTTACTGTTAATTCATCAAACAGCGGTTGTAATTCAGGCTTAACGATGTTAGGTCTTGGTCTTGTATCAATGGCAATAATGAGAAAGAAGGTATTGAATTGAATTTTACCAAATTAAATAGGGCGGTTTATATCGCCATTGTTGCGATTTTACTCTCTATGGCTCAGGCTGTATGCGCTGAAACAATTACGAACGGATACACTACGGCAAGCGGTGATAAATACGACTTGCTCAAAGGTGTTTTTTTGTTTCCGTCGGAAGTAAAAATTAATAACAAATTAAAGGATATTCCGGCAACGTTCTTTTTCTCGGAGGGCTTTTTCGCAGAAACCCCCTATGTTTATAATAATCATCTTGCAACGGCTTCGCTGTGTTTAGCGATGGCTGGTTTCTATTCAAACGAAGGAGAAACAGGTTCGGACGCTGATTATTCCAACAAAAACAAAAATATACGCAATTACATGAAAGACATCGGCGTTGATGAAGCGAACATTTATGTCAATCATTATAACACGATCCGTCCGCAGACCGACAGCATAGGCGTTACTATCGGCTCAAAGATACAAAACAACAACAGACGGCTTGTAATCATTTCAATTCGCGGTTCAAACTACGAAAGAGAATGGACAAGCAACGTAACACTTGGCACTGAGCAAGAAAACAATGGTGAGGCAAAAGGCTTTTCCACGGCAGCGCAGATTGTTTTTTCCGAAATTAACAAATATATTAAACAGAAAAATTTAAGTTCTGATATTGAGAAAGGCAATGTCGATTTTTGGATAGCAGGTTATTCACGCGCAGGTGCAACGACAAACCTCACTGCCAAACGCTTGGTTGATGAATATGTTTCAAAAGGCAACAAAGTATTTGCATATTGCATTGAAGCACCAATGGGCGGTTGGAAGACAGCAGAGAAGAGCGGCTCAGATTACAACTGCATTCACAGCGTAATCAACCGCAATGACATTGTACCAAGAGTTGCGCCGGGCTTCATGAACTTCAAACGTTACGGTGTTGACCATTATCTTCCAGGCTCTGACGCAGACTCAATCGTTGAGGGAAGCGACGGCAACAAGCACGACAACGAATTTTACAAGACTGATACAAGCAACTACATTCCAATCTATGAGAAGATGATTGATCAGCTTGTCGTGGTCAATAATCAATTCGCATTCGATGACGGTTTCTCTGTTCAAGGACTGGATTTAAGGTGGGTGCGTACTAATCTTCTTTTCCGCGAGGGAGAAAAAATGTACATGGACGATTTCCTTGATGAGTTCGTCAAAAATTTGTGCGAATGGACAAGCATGACACGCGAACATTACAACGCAAAGGGCGTTAATGACCTTGACATGGGCTATCTTATCGACGGCAACATACAAGGCGCATTGCGTGATTGTATGTCTATTCTCTATGGCAGTACAACCGAAGAGACAAAAGCATTTGGTGATAACTTGAAATCATTTTGGAAGAACGCCGGCATCAATAAGTGGAAAGAACTTGTCGAGCTGATAATTTATCCCTTGCGGAAATGGAACGAACCTCAATGGTCATACAAAGCATATTACATCAAGAAAGCTATACGTTGGCTTGATGACAGTGATTGCTTCGTACCGCTAAATCTTGACGCGCCTGAAAAAGAAAAACTGCTCAGGACTGATATGCCAATTTTAATGGAATTTTTGTTGACTTATGCCGCTTCGGATTACCAGAGCGAACTTCACGGAACAAGCGGACTTAGCCAGCTTTTGACGTTCCTCGCTAATGCTCATAATATTGGTATGAACCATTATCCTGAAGTAACTTTGGCTTGGCTTCGAGCGCAAGATACACTCTATGATAACGAAACAACTGTCCCTACTGTATCTACGGTTAATATCGCTTCTATTGAAACTCCGATGGCAATCGTGGCGGCTGACAACAGCGATAAGGTCGTTATAGGCATTGGAGAAATTCCTGATGTCTTTGTCAAACATGGGGCGAAAGAGGCATACCTGCCCACAACGGTAAAGGTTTATTACTCGGACGGAACATCAGAAGACACAACTGTAACTTGGGACGATAAAACCACGTATTATGTACATAAAGATCCAAATGACGATACAAGCGATTGGGTGGTACTGAATGAAAATACAGATTCGCACCCGATTGAGGAAATTATATGGGTATCGAATGGAAAAGTTTCGCTACCGGCTGGAGCAACGCTTGATGATGGGCTTGATAGCACGGTAACAGGCTGTGTTTATGAAGCAGGGATAGCAGATTTGCCTATTCCGTCGGCTTCGTTAATAGACGGTGAATACGATGGTCCGCAGACTATAACCCTGAGTGCAGATATTGAAGACCGCGAGATATACTATTGCGTCTCAACTTCCGATAGCGACGCTGAACCAAATTATTTGAAGTACACCAAACCAATCATATTGGGAGAAGGCCTCACAACGTCCGCGGATTTTATTCTGCTCGCCTACGTCAAGGGCGATATGGAAAACTACGATGACAGCGATGTTGCAATATGGGAATACACAATCAGTCCGGCAGACGCTTCAACGGTTAATAACAGTAACAGCGGATGCAATAGCCTCTGTGGCATAGGCGTTGGCTTGTCATGTCTTCTGCTTTTCAGACGGAGAACGTTGAGAAAATAGGAAACATTCCAAGATGAGGAAGTTTATCCTGACGCTGTTGCTTGTCGCGTTAATGACAAAAACAGCATCGGCTGGCCTTTTCGATAATGTTGAGGTCAGCCGTCTTATCGATGAAAATTATGCGCTGGTACAAAAAGACGGCTGGGCGGAATTACGAATACCCCAGTCTCTTCACCGTATCGGCAGAACTGATTTTGCCCCGAATGCTGTTGACGTTGCGGATAAGCTATGTTCGGCTGGATATGAGGTTTATATTGTTGGAGGGGCGATTCGCGACATCATTCTGGGCAAGCCTACCAACGACTTCGACATTGCTACAAACGCGACCAATGAGGCGATAAAGGACATACTTGGCAACGTAACATTTCACAAGGCTGACGGCAAACTCTTTTGTTACGCTCACTAACCTGACGGGGACGTTGATGTCGCGACGTTTTACAACATTCCATCAGCATACATTGGACAACACGGCGTGCCTGACTTCGACCCGAACGAGAGTACCACGATACTTGCCCGGAACGACTCTTTCAGGCGCGACTTGACCGTTAACGCGCTGTACTACGACATGAGGACAAATGAAATAGTGGATTGGCACGGAGGTCTGCACGACCTCAGAAACAGAGTTCTTGACACATTAACTGACGCTGATTTATCAATTCGGAACGCTCCGCCAAACGCTATCAGAGCACTGCGTTTTAAGGCACGGTACGGTTTCCGTTTTTCTGAACGTTTGGAAAAAGCCATGAAAGATCATGCCGCTGAATACCTTTCGTTGCTAAGTTCAGGTTCACTTGGCAGTCAGACGCAGCGAATGTTTAGAGGAGGTTTCGCCGTGAACAGCTTTGAAGTATTGACGGATTACAACGTCATGGGTAGCTTATTTCCGCCAGTGAAAGAACTTGCGTCCAGTGTGCCCTATTTGGCATTTGAGAAAAGTGCCATGCAGCTCATCGATGAACAGCGCAAAAGTAACGGCACGATAACACGCAGTTTGGTCATGGCAGTGGTACTTTGGCCTGCCGTTGAGGAACGCGCAAGGGTATCAGGTTTCGAGAAAGCTGTGAAAGAAACGCTTGATGAAGAAAGCAGAGTTTACCGTTTCGCCAAAAACGAGCGTGAGAATGTTGAGAGTCTTCTTCGCTTCGAGTACTCATTGACATTGACGCCTCTGAACGTGAAAGAAGCAACAGCCTCGCCATTCTTGAATGATGCCTTGCTTATCCTGAAGGTTCGGGCATTGAGCGATCCTGACGCAGCGCGGGTTCTGAATTTCCTGCTGGAACAGAACGAAAATGCTTTGCCGGAAGCGGCATAAATATTTAATGGAGAGATTTTTATGAAAACAATTTCAAAAGTGTTGCTTGCTGTCTTTTTGGGTTTATGCTGTGAACTATTTGCTGTGCCGTCGCTGTCGGCGGAAACTACCGTTACTCAAAAAATCTCATTCAGTGCCGAGATCAATAATTTAATTGACGAAAATTACAATCTTGTTTGCCGGAACGGCTATGCAAAGCTCGTCATACCACAGACCCTGCACGGTATAGTAGAAAATCAATTTTCCCCGAACTGTATAGCGGCGGCTAAAACGCTCATCGAAGCAGGACATAAAGCCTACGTCATCGGCGGCGCGGTGCGGGACTTAATAATGGGCAAAACGACCAACGACTTTGATATCGTAACAAGCGCAACTAACGATGAGATAAAAGCTCTCCTGCCTGATGTGGACTTCCATACCATACAAAGCGGTGTGGAATACGCTTTCGCCCATTATCCAAACGAAGTTATTGACGTTGCGACTTTCACCAATATTCCGGCTGTCTATCATGGACGGGACGGCATTCCCGATTTTGACCCGTCAGAACTTTACGGCAGGGATCTTTTGAGCGACTCTCTCCAAAGAGATCTGACTTTCAACGCGCTCTATTATGATGTTGAGACTGGAGACCTGATCGATTTTCACGGCGGTCTGCACGACATACGTGACGGAGTGATAGACACGATGACGGACGCTCACTTGGAATTTTCCTATAAGCCGCAGAACGCCATTCGAGCCTTGCGCTTTAAATCCCGTTACGGTTACAGGCTGAGTCCTCGCGTTGATAAGGCCATTCGCGCTCACATCGGTGAATACATTGCCCAAATGAAAGGGACTACCTTGTCCAACGAGATAACCAAAATGGAGTTCAATGGATACAGCCTGGCCTGCTGGAAAGCACTATCTGAATATGGTGCGCTTCCTTATGTCTTTCCTCCGTTGTCAGGCCTTTACGAAACTTCAGCCTACCGTAATTATATGGAGACGGTTCTATCTTCGTTGGATACAGTTTACGAAAAAAACAAAGCTGACAGGGGATACAAGAGATATTTCATCGCTGCTGCACTATTGCCGGCTATTGAACGCGAAATGATGAACGGAACGTCTTTTCAAGAAAGTTTGTCGAAAATACTCGACGAGGAGGGCAGGACTTACGTTTACTGGAAGACGGAACGGCGGGAGCTGGAAGAATTTTTAAGCGTTGAATACCGCCTGACACACCCTCAAGGACTTCAACCTGTCTCGGCACTTGTGTCAAGCTCGTATTTTCCTGCTGCCTTTGAACTTCTGAAAGTTCGTGCAGATATGACCCCGTCGCTAATTGGAGCTGTAGCCTTCTGGACACGCCGGATTCCATATGATGCAGATGTGCTGAAAACACTCCAGAACACGGAGAACTTCCAGCAAGCCGCCATCGGGCATATTTTCATGGGAGAGATAAGAGGCGGGGCAGCGAACGGCTATCATTACGCGAGAATTAAAAATGCCAGAGGCTATATTCTGCCCTCAACAAAGGAATACACAGATGATTTCGGATCTTATAAGGCAAAAATCGCGGTAGACGGAATGACAAAGGACGCTAACTTTGGATATTCCACATTTTTCCCCGATGCCATGAGTCCTCAAGATGTCATTGACACAATCAACGAAGCATACGGGAACAGAACACTGTTGCCGGAGACTGATAACGCCTTTATCGGCTTCGCGGCGAATGGCATGGAGATTATGCTGTTTATCGACAGCCGTGAAAAGATCATCTCCGCGTTCCCTTGTCCGTAAACAGGGAATGCAACACGGACTGTCGTGCTATCAGTTAAAGAACAACAGTCCGTGTTTTCAAGTTAATGACATGGAATATTATCCTCGAGAGCCAAATTTATGAAATCGTTGTTCATCAGCGTCATCTTTGCGATTTCTTCCTGTGTCTGAAGCGTAATTTTATTTACAACGCGCTTCGGCGGCTTACGTTTCGGCATTTACAAACCTCTTTCCAATAAATTTTTTTACGAAATGGCTAATCCCAAAGACGTTGCAAGATTGCAAATTATATCTTCCGAAAGTTTGCTAATGTCTTTAATGGCATCGAGCGGATAATTCTTTCTAATCATGTCAACAGCAACGCGCTCTTTTTCTTCATTAATTCCATTTTGCCGTTCTTTTGCAAAAGCATCTTTGAAAACTTCTCTTACTGCTTCGTACATTTCTTTAACCTCCCCAAGATTTTCATTTGCATCAAGACAAACGTCAATGACTGTTCTTGCATTTTCCTTTATTCGCTCGTTATCGCTGGCTATGGCTCTTTCAGCGTAATTTTTAATATCTTCTATCGTAGCTCCTTTGGCAATAAGCCGCAAGCCATCGTATTCCCCTAATGGCAGTTGCGATGAAATTACAAGCTGAACTGGAATACTCAAATTCCCTTCAAAACGATAAATTCCCGGATACGTTTCTCTAACAAGAATACCTGAATCTTCTAACATTTTTATCATATCTCTAGGATGCGTGTGCCTAACGATAGTCAAAGTTATATTTTCTACCGGAAGTTCATTAACTTTACGGCCAAAGCCTTTGTAAATAAGCCCATAACCTTGAACTTTATAGAAATCATCAATCGAGAGTCCGTCTTCCGGCGATTTATATTCAAAGATATTAATTTGCTTGAAAAACTCGCCTATCGGATCATGAAGAATTACATTAGGCTCTTTCTTGATTATGAGAAAATCCAGCCTTATGGGGTCTTTTCCAAGTTCAACTTCCTGCTCATAGGTCAGTGGGATTTTTTTCAAATCATATTCGACTTCCATTGCCGCATAAAAGCCGTAATGAAATCTCGTGCGCCATGTCTCTTCTGCCATAAATTTTTCGCCTCCTTTCTGAAATTTGAAATATATTATAAACCTAAAAGTCAGCGAAATAGCTATAAAAATTCAAATTCAGAAGTGAGCAGATGTAATTATTCCAGTTATTTCTATGTATTTACTCAGTAAATTCTCTAATTATTGAATTTTAATTTATTGCGAAGATAGGTTCTTATATTAATAATAAATGTTAGAGCCTATGTGAAATTTTCAGGACTTGTCGTTCGGGTCAGTGGTAGTGTTGATAGTTGCGACGACTTCACGGTCGGAATTTTTACCACTGAAATTTTTGTTGTACTTTATATCGCTTCTCCCAAAAATAAAAGTTTTTGAGGAAAAATTGCGTCAAAAAGAATTTCTTATAACAAAATTTGGCGGTATTTATGAAACTCGCTATAGATTAGTTGCTAAACATGAAACTTTTTTCTTGACGTTGAGTTTCGTGCCGAATTTTTGACCGATTTGTTTTTCGTTACGTCGAGCGTTTTCAATTTCCTCATGAATTAGTTGACGTAAGTTGTCAACAATAATCATAGCGTCAGAGAAAATTTGATAATATTCCTAACCTGACGCTCAATATTTTGCTTGAGAATGCTTATTCGGCAATAGCCGTAGATTTTATTCATCATTAAATTTATATCGCCGTAACTCCAAGAGAATTTGCTAATTTAAGAATTACGTCTTCTGAAAGCCTAGTAATTTTCTTAATATCAGAGAGCGGATATTTTTTTTCCATAAGCATATCGGTAGCAACTTGTTCTCTCGCCTGCTCTTCAGCCTCAAGGCGTAGATAAGCCCCAACTTTTTCCTGATCATATTCAGTCAAAAACATTCCCTTCACCTCTGCCTTATTTTTCAATAAAAATTTCTTGATTAAAAAATCGTCCGGCATTTCATCAATTGCCGCATCAACAGCCGCTTCGATGTCATGAAAAATTTTCTCGTGCTTCCTGATAGCGTCAACGAGCCAAGCGTATTCTTTGAGAGGTTCGCACGCTTCCATGAGTGCTTTATTTTTCCCGTAGTTGATATTTATCATCGTAACTTTGACTTCGATATCGCCATCGCCGCCAAACGCATCGCTCAACCTAAGCTCTTCAGATTCAGGGCTATCGGTCCGGCCGTTATAAACGTTATAAAAGCAAATACATTTAGGGCGAGGCAACGAAAGAAAGAAGTTTCGTGCCGTACTGCTTATGCTGGTAACCGTGTTCAACGATGTAGGCTTCGTAAAGTTTTGCGGCATAAATAAAAATTCGCAACGGAACGTTCGGATTGAATGAACTCTGATGTCCCCAAATAAGCAACTCGTTTAGGACTGCTAATATGAACGAAACGTCATTTTTCATTCCAAGATAAACGGCATCTTCAATAGTGTTGAATTGAATGTCGTCAGGATTGCCGAAAATAAATTTGAAGACTCTGTCTTTGTGATGATAATTTATGCTCAATTGAAAAAATCGCCTCACTTAATATTAAATTTAACCATTTTTAGATTTATATTAAATTTAACCGTTGAAGTGTTTTTTGTTAAGTGACGAAATAATTATCAAAATTAGCGAGTGTTTATTTTAATAATGATAATGCTCTTTCTTCTTCGTACATACGCTTATTCTTTTTACATTTTGTTATATACAACAGCTTTCCTATTTTCATCATCAGCTACAACAACAGCTGATATAATCTTACGGCCTTCGGAATCGTAACTATCAGCGTACCCCTTTTCTTTTATTTGTTTTAATCCTTCGTCTTTTTTGTCGTCAACATCGGAACTTTTTTCAGCAAACTTAAATTCTAATACAACAATCTGCTTTTCAAACTGTACCACTACATCGGAACGGCCTTTATAGGTGTGAACTTCTGCAAAAGGAATGAAACCAGCTCCGCGTAACAACATGACAAACAATGACCTGTACCAAAATTCGTCCCGATTGGGAAAATCTTCATACGGAATATCAGCGATCGCAATATTATAAACCGTAATAACCTGATCAATATCGCCAGCGGTTAAAAACTGCCAAATTTGATTACCAAGAGTTATAAAGCTGTTTACATGATAAAATTCATCAAGATACATTCTGATGAGCGATTTCTTAACTTCTTCATTCGGATAGTCCAACGTTATTACATCATTTTCCAGTTTTTCAATTGTTAGATAACCGCTCTGATAAAGAAAACTTTCGGGCTTTGAATTTTCAATTTCATGGCTGTCGGCAAAGTCCGAAGGTACTTCAATATGACGGTATTCATCAGGGTTTTGAATTTTATGTTCTTTCATGTATTTTGC
>JAFVEW010000221.1 GCA_017475805.1 Synergistaceae bacterium
GCGTGGTTAGCTGAACCTTTGCCGCCGAAGTGTCCTTCTTCGATGTATTTCTTAGCATTGTCCCAAGCTCCGCCTGAGTTCGCCATGAACAAAGCCATCATAACGCCCGTTACGATAGCTCCGCCAAGTAAACCGCCGAGAGCTTCTTTGCCAAGCAAAAATCCTACAAGAACAGGAACGACAATAGCCATGACACCTGGAATAATCATCTGAGTTAATGCCGCGTGTGTTGAAATTGAAACGCAGCGTTCATAGTCGGGTTTGCCTTTGCCTTCCATAATGCCCGTAATCTCGCGGAACTGCCTGCGGACTTCTTCAATCATTGAGCCTGCTGCTTTGCTGACTGCGTCAATCGAGAGAGCGCAGAAAATAAACGGAAGCATACCGCCGATTAATAAGCCGATGATGACGTAGGGATTCATAATATCAATCTTATCAATCTTGGCCGCCTGTGAATAAGCTACGAACAAAGCAAGAGCCGTCAAAGCCGCTGACCCTATAGCAAGTCCTTTACCCATTGCCGCTGTAGTGTTACCGATTGCGTCAAGATGGTCAGTGATTTTACGAACGCCCTCAGGAAGCTCGCTCATCTCTGCGATACCGCCGGCGTTATCAGCGATAGGTCCGTAAGCGTCAACGCTGAGTGAAATTCCTGTGATTGAAAGCATACCTACAGCCGCAACAGCTACGCCGAACATTCCTGCAAGATAATAGCTGATTAAAGTTGAAAGGCAAATTAAAAGAACAGGAATACCTGTTGACATCATTCCGAGAGAAAGTCCTGAAAGAATTACGGTCGCTGCGCCTGTGTTCGATGACTCTGCAACTGCCTTAACGAATTTATAATCGCCTGACGTGTAAATTTCTGTAACGATTCCGATTATAATTCCGGCTAAAACTCCCGAAGTAACGGATAAAAATACGCTGATTGAATTTGAGAAGAAGAAAAGCACGCTCAAAACAAACGTTCCAGCAATCATAAGGCCGCCAGCTACGAATGTTCCTGTTCTGAGAGCGAATGCTGCGTCGCCGTCTTCAATGCGTTTAATAACGTCAGCCATTCCTGGAAGTTTTTTAGCGATTGAACGGAGTGTTGAAGCAAACGGAGCTTTCTGTGAGATCATCATACAGCCGATTACTGAAGCAAAAACTCCCCAAGCCGCTAAGAACATCGGGAAGCCAATTCCCCAAAGGCCAAGAGCCGCGCCGTCTTTCGTGAATGAATATACAGCACCGATAGCCATTGCCGCTAAAATCGAGTTTACATAGCTCTCGAAAAGGTCTGCGCCCATTCCCGCAATGTCGCCTACGTTATCGCCGACGTTATCAGCAATAACTGCAGGGTTTCTCGGGTCATCTTCAGGAATACCGGCTTCGACTTTTCCGACTAAGTCAGCTCCGACGTCTGCAGCTTTTGTATAGATACCACCGCCGACACGTGCGAACAAAGCTATCGAGCTTGCGCCCATTCCGAAAGCCGTTAAAGCTGTAACATCATTCAGGAATAAATAAGCTATTGCAAGACCGATTAAGCCAAGTCCTACGACTACCATTCCGACGATACTTCCGCCTGAGAAAGCAACTTCAAGAGCGTTGCCAGCCGCGCTGCCAAGTCCTTTTGATCCTTCTGCTTTTGCGGGAGCTGCGATTTCAGCCTCAACAGGAGCATCATCGTCGCTTGCTGCTACTGTCGGTTTTGCTGACGAATTTTCAGCCTGAAGACCTGAGAGAGCCGCGAAAGTTGTACGGCCGTTTGAATTTGTTGCGACATACATTCCGATATATCCCGCTGTAGCACTGCAAAGAGCACCTAAAATAAAGGCAAATGCTGCGCCAAGTCCGAGAGCCGAAACAAGTAAAATCGCAACAACACCGACAAACGGAGCGAGCCATGTATATTCGTTCTTTAAGAAAGCCATAGCTCCAGCGTGAATAATGCTTGAAAGTTCAGCTACTCGCGGATGACCGATCTGAGTTTCTTCGAGCTTCTGATAAACTGTCCATGCGTACAGTCCGGCAAGAACTCCGAAGACTAGAGTTATAAATACTAAGAAAAGCCACATAAAAATTTACCTCCCTGTTACTATGGAAATTTGATGTATAAGATTATAACTTAAAATATTGAATCTCATGAAACTTTATGCGAAAAATTTAAGAATTAAATCCGCAATTTCTTTGCAGCAGCTTTCTAACGCAAAATGACCGCTGTTTACAAAATGAATTTCAGCGTCTGGAACATCTCTTTTGAAAGCCTCAGCTCCTGCAGGAATAAACGACGGATCGTTCTTGCCCCAAGCCGCTAATAATTTTGGCTTATAAGTCCTTAAATACTCTTGAAACTTTGGATATAATTTCACGTTATTTTGATAATCAAAAATTAAATCCGATTGAATTTCGTCATATTCCGGCCTGTTTGTGTAAAAAATATCAAGCGTATAACCGTCAGGCGACACACTGCCTTCTTCAGTTCCAAAGGTATATTGCCCGATGATTGTCGCTGGAGCAAAGGCACTTTTATATTCTTCGCGGAGTTCTTTTGTAGGGTTTGCCCAGTATTTTGCGCGGGCTTCCCATTTCTTGCCGAGACCTTCGGAATAAACATTGCCGTTTTGACTCACGATACCTAAAATTTTTTCAGGATTTTTCATTGCTATTCTAAATCCTATGGGCGCACCGTAGTCGAAAACATACATGAAAAATTTTTCAAGCCCGAGAGCTTTTATAAATTCGTTCATGACGTCGGCGATATTGTCAAAGCTGTAATTAAAATCTTTTCGCGAAGGCATTGAAGACTGACCGAAGCCGGGATAATCGGGAGCAATGACGTGAAATTTATCTTCAAGCATCGGGATTAAATCTCTGAACATATGGCTTGCTGAAGGAAATCCGTGAAAAAGAATCATGACGGGCTTGTCAGGGCTTCCGCTCTCACGATAAAAAATTTCTAATCCAGAAACGTTTAATTTTTTGAATTTCATGATAATTATTTTTGATTTTTAAGCAAATTCATTTTTTGAAGAACATATTTTTTTACTTCTTCCATTCCGAACGCACCGTATTTTTTAGGGTCAAAGCCGTCGGGACTGCCTTTCAGGTATTCTTTAACGCCGTGAGTGTAAGCAATTCTTAAATCTGTTGCGTAATTAACTTTACACATTCCCAAGTTTATACATTGAGTTACTTGGTCTTCGGGGACTCCTGATGTTCCGTGAAGGACTAAAGGAATTTTCACAAGTTCGCGAATTTTCGTTAAGACTTCAAAATTAATTTGCGGCACTCCTTTATAGACTCCGTGTGCAGTTCCGACAGCTACAGCAAGAGAGTCGCATCCCGTTCTCTCGACAAATTCAGCGGCTTCTTTAGGGTCAGTAAAAGGATTTTGGCCTTTAGTGTTGTCGAGGTCGTCTTCTTTACCTCCAACTCGGCCAAGTTCGGCTTCAACGGGAATATTTCCGGCGTGGCAGACATTAACAACCGAACGGGTCAGCGAAATATTTTCTTCAAAAGGAAGTTTGCTCCCGTCAATCATGATTGAAGTATATCCGGCGTGAAAAGCTTTGACAGCTAACTCAAAATTATTTCCGTGATCTAAATGGCAGACTACGGGAATTTTAGTTCTTTCAGCGGCGGCCTTGATATTAGCAAAATAAAAATCAACGCCTGCATATTTAATCGTTCCCGGAGTCGTCTGCATTATTACGGGCGAATTTGATTCTTCTGCGGCAGCTAAGACAGCTAAAACCATTTCCATATTTTCAACGTTAAAAGCTCCGACGGCATAATGATTTTTCAATGCGTCTTCTAATAATTCTTTTGAAGTTACAAGCAAATTTTGATTCTCCTTCTCAAATAATTATGCAAAGATAATTATAATCACGCACGCAAATTTGTTAATGACGTGTTAAAATCGGCGCAAATTTTGGAGTTTATTTATAGAAAAGGAGACTCCGCTCCAATGGATATGGGAATTATTGTTTCAAAGTTTGGAAGTTCGGCGATGGCAAACGCAGAAAGAATCAAGAAGACCGCCGAAATCATAAAATCGGATCCGCGACGTCAATATGTCGTTGTTTCAGCACCGGGAAGAATTAATCCCGAAGAGATTCAGATTAAAGATTTGCTTTATATTCTTTATTCAAAATACGAAGCCCGCGAGAATTTTCAAGACACACTCACGGATATTCAAGCACGTTTTGAAGAAATCGTGAACGAATTAGGCGTTAATTTTAATATCTCTGGCGAAATTGCAGAACTTAACAAAACTTTATTATTCGGCAAAACCCGCGACATAATCGTAAGTCGTGGAGAATATATCATCGCAAAAATTTTAGCGGCCTATCTCGGCTGGACTTTCATGGACGCTGCAAAGTTATTTTTCTTCAATAATGACGGCTCACTCAATGAAGCGCAAACTTTCACGGCAATCTCGCAGAACTTGAGCAGAACTCCAAATGTTGTTGTTCCTGGCGGCTATGGTGCTCTTGAGGGCAATAGAATCCTAATGACCAACGCACGCGGCGATGCGGCAGGAGCTGTCATTGCGAGAGTTTTAGGAGCGAGTCTTTATGAAAAATGGACTGACCATAGAGGAATTTATATTGCCGATCCGACTTTAGTTGAAGATGCTCAAAAAGTCAGAAACATGACTTATGCTGAATTAGTCGAACTTTCATATATGGGCATTACGGCCGTCCACGAGGAAGCAATATTAAAACTGCAGGATTCAGGAGTGCCTTTGAACGTTCTAAATATTTATCATCCTGAAGACAAAGGGACTCTTGTTTCTATGGAGCTTCCCGAAGGCATCGAACGAAAAGTTGCAGCTTGTATCTCAGGTAGAAAGACTTATAAAATCGTCAGGATTCACAAAATGGGTCTGAACAAAATGCACGGAGTCGGCGAGAAAGTTTTTAATATCTTCTCAAGACGCGGAATTTCCTGCGAGCATTATATTTCAGGAATTTATAATTTCGCTGTTGTTCTTAAAAATCCTATGTTCGACTTAAAGCGCGAAGAAATCATTAAGGACATTACGACGGCCATTAATCCTGAAAAAATCACGGTCGACAGAGATTTAGCTTTAATAGCAATCGTCGGCACAGGCATGGGAACTGTAAAAGGAATTTTCGCTCGAATTTTCGATGCCGTTGCAGACGCAGGAGTCAAAGTTCAATTAATTAATCAAGGCGCAGATAGTTTGAATATAATAATCGGAGTCCGCGACGAAGATTTTGAAAAAACTATCAAAGCTCTATATAACGCGATGATACTTGATTAAATAAAAATTAATTCTAACTCCTCTAAAATTTTTTGCAGAGGAGTTTTTTTATGATTAATATTAATCACGAACTGAATAATTTAATCTCGTTTGCTCTCCATCACAAATTAATCACACCTGAAGACAAAATTTGGGCTGCTAACTATTTAATCGGCATACTCGGCCTTAATAGTTTTGAATTTGAAGATTCGGCTTCAGCTGAAAATTTTTCAAAATCTCCTGACGGTATTCTCGAAAAAATTTTAGATTGGGCTGTCGAAAATGATTTAGTCGAAAATACCCGCGACGAAAGAGATTTACTCGACACAAAATTAATGGGAGTTTTCACGCCGCGCCCTTCTGATGTCATTGAAAAATTCAGAGAGCTTGAAAAAATTTCGCCTGAAAAAGCAACGAATTATTTTTATGACTTAGGAGTTTCTTCTAATTACATACGCTCAGAGAGAACGGCAAAAAATATTTGCTGGAAATCTTCAACGGAGTTTGGCGAGCTTGATTTAACAATTAACATGACTAAGCCCGAGAAAGATCCACGCGACATTGCCAAAGCAAAAACTATAAAACCTTCGGGCTATCCTAAGTGTTTGCTTTGCAAAGAGAACGAAGGCTTTTACGGTCATCATGGACACCCGGCGCGGCAGAATATCAGGCTTATTCCGTTAAATCTCAAAGGCCGTCGATGGTATTTTCAATACTCGCCCTACGCTTATTATAATGAACATTGCATAGTATTGAATGAAAATCATGTGCCGATGTTGATTTCGCGGGAAACTTTTGAAAATTTGTTCGCGTTCATAACAGAGTTTCCGCATTATTTTGTCGGCTCGAATGCTGATTTGCCGATCGTCGGCGGCTCTATTCTTTCACACGATCATTATCAGGGCGGAAGATATATTTTTGCAATGAATAATGCTCCGATTGAAAAAACTTACGCGCTCAAAGATTCAAGTATCACAGCAGGGCGAATTAAGTGGCCTATGTCAGCGATAAGACTTTCTTCAAAAAATCCTGAAAAGCTCGCGGACTTGGCTGAAAAAATCTTAAATGCTTGGCGCGAATATTCCGATGAGAGCGTAGGAATTTTAGCTAATTCTGACGGCGAAGCTCACAACACAATCACGCCGATCGCAAGAAGGAACGCTGAAAATTTTGAAATCGATTTAGTTCTGCGAAACAACCGCACGAGCGACGAACACCCGCTTGGAATTTTCCATCCTCACGCTGAAGTTCATCATATTAAGAAAGAAAATATCGGCTTAATCGAGGTTATGGGCTTGGCTGTTTTGCCAGCGAGATTAAAAACAGCACTCGAAAAAATACAATCAGCGTGGCTTGAAAACAAAAATTCTTTGCCTTCAGAGCTTGAAGCTCATGAAGTTTGGTATAAGGCTTTGAGAGAAAAACATTCAGGCTTAAGCGGTGAAGATAACGTTAAGAAAATGCTGCGTGATGAAGTCGGGCATGTTTTCGCTCAAGTCTTAAGAGACAGCGGAGTTTATAAAAGAGATTTGCAAGGTCTTGCGGCTTTTGATAAGTTTGCGGAAAAAGTACTTCTTGACAAGAAATGAGGAGTTAGGGGTTTTAGTCCCTAATTCCTAAATGCTTTCAACAACTGTCCCTGAAGCGGCACAATTAAGTACAAAAAAGTGTGAAGCCGAGCCGCCGTCAGTGAAAATCTTACACATTGCCTGCGATAATTTTCCGGCTTTCCCGTGAACTATTGCAATCATTGTAGGACCTGAGCCGCTTATGGCCGTGGCTACGCAGTCAGGGTGATTGTTAATTTCGCTTAAAAATTTTTCGCCCGTTGTTCCCGGAAATAATTTCGCTCTGTGAGGCTGATGAAGTCTATCTTCCATGCCAACGCGCAATAAATCCCAGCGTCCCATAGCCCAAGCCGCGCAAAGAATACTTGCATGACTTACATTAAAAACTGCGTCGCGGAACGGAACACTTTCAGGCAAAATTTTTCTCGCGTCTTCTGTATGAACTTGAAAATCAGGCACAGCCGCTATAACGTTCAGGTCTTCAGGCAAGGCAGGAAGTTTTACGCAGCGTAAAGTCTCGCCGTCCCAGCATGAAACAGTCATGCCTCCGACGTAACAGGGGACAACGTTATCAGGGTGTCCTTCGATTTTCGTCATCATTCTCAACAATTCATTTTCTGATTTATTAGCGTTCGATAATAAATTCGCAAGAACGACTCCGGCGACTACTGCAGTCGATGAGCTTCCGAGTCCGCGATTTAACGGGACAGCGTTACAGCTTTCAAAAGAAAAACCCTTAACGGGTAAATTCCATTCTTTGCAGGCGTCGATATAACTTGTTACAAGCAAATTTTTTGAAGCGTCTTTAAGTTCGTCAACACCTTCACCTGAAATTTCGCATTTATACTCGCCTTCTGGCAAAATTTCTTTAATCGTGAAAATGTTATAGAGGCTCAAAGCCATTCCTAAAGTATCAAAGCCTGAGCCTAAATTAGCTGTCGTTGCTGGAACTTTTAATCTGATCATTATTATTAAGTAGGAATTAGGAGTTAGAAAGTAGGAAGTTAAAAAACTTTTTCAGCTCCTACCTCCTACTTCCTCCTTCCTACTTGCTTTCTAAGACTCTCATTAAATCTTCGAGAGTGTCATTAATTTCGATAGGCTTTCCGACTTGCGACATAGCCGTGTCAGGGTCTTTTAAGCCGTTGCCCGTTAAAATCATCGTAACGGTGATGCCTTCAGGAAGTTTGCCGAGACCTTTTAACTTTATCAAACCTGCGAGCGGCGCGCATGATGCAGGCTCAGCAAAAACTCCGCCTTCTGCGGCTAAAATTCTCTGAGCGGCTAAAATTTCCTCATCAGTAACGGAATTAAATTCACCGCCTGATTCACTCACAGCAGCACGAGCTAAATGAGCACTGACAGGATTTCCGATTCTAATTGCCGTCGCGATAGTCTCAGGGTTCGGACAAGGTTTATTAAATACAAGCGGCGCGGCTCCTTCGGCTTGAAAGCCCATCATTCGAGGAAGAGAATTAATTTTTCCTAACTTTTTATATTCGTTGTAGCCTGCCCAGTACGCGCTAATGTTTCCTGCGTTCCCTACAGGTATAGCGTGCCAATCGGGAGCTTTGCCTAAGACGTCGCAAATTTCCCACGCTCCCGAACGCTGGCCGATTAATCTATAAGGATTGACGGAATTGACCATAGCGCAGCCTGTTTTTTCGGCACCTTCGCGTGCAAGCTCTAAGGCTCTATCGAAATTTCCTTTGACCGCGATAACTTTTGCTCCGTACATCAAAGCCTGAGCCAATTTTCCTAAAGCGACTTTCCCAGCCGGAAGCAAAACAAAGCAAGGGATTCCTTGTGAAGCAGCATAAGCCGCAGCACTTGCAGACGTGTTGCCGGTTGAAGCACAGATTACAGCGCGTTTCCCGTCTTCGAGAGCCTTAGCAACGGCTAAGACCATACCTCTATCTTTGAAAGAGCCGGAAGGGTTACAGCCCTCGAATTTGCCGTAGAGATTAATTCCGAGTCTGTTACTGACTCTCGGCAAAAAAATTAGAGGCGTGCTGCCTTCTTCAAGATTGACATCAGGTGTCGCGAATGTGATCGGTAAAAGTTCTTTGTAATGTTTTAATACTCCCATAATTTTTAACTCCTTTTATGGTGAAATATTTCATGACATACCATTTTAACATTTAATCGGGAAAAGTCGCCCACTTCTATAATTGGGGACTTAGGCAATAGCATTTAATTTTTCGAACGAATTCAGAGATACTCAAACATATCATTTTTCAAAAATTTTTATGGTATTGAAAATAAAAATGAAGATTATGGAAATAAGCAGTGAAGCATTTAGGGTTATTCTATTCCCAATATCAAGGTATCTGAACGAGCTCTATAGGAATAACTTGACCAAAACAAATATGGAGGGGTATAATCGCCGTGTTTTGTAGGTGTACACAATGTTTATGAGGTGTGAACTGTTGGTATGAAGGAATATTTAGTCGACGTCCCTGTGCAGGTCAACATTTGGATTAGGGCGGAGTGTCAGAGAAAACTGCTTAAGGCTTTACAGGCTGCGAGGCCGAGCACGGTTTTTTTGGTGTCTGACGGCGGCAGAAATGACGCGGAGAAAACGTTGATTGATGAAAACAGATCCTTGATGGAAAATGGCATCGATTGGGATTGTAAAGTCTATAAACTTTATGAAGATGCTAATAGAGGAATACCAGGGATAATAGTGCTGACACACCAATTCGTGTGGGAAAGAGTTGATAGGTGTATTTTTTTAGAAGATGATGTAATCCCCTCAATCTCGTTTTTTAGGTACTGTAAGGAATTATTAGAAAAATATGAAAATGATCCTCGTATAAATGTTATTTGCGGGATGAATCATCTTGGTGTCTATCCTGACGACTGTGAGAGCGATTATTTCTTCTCGAGGCAAGGCTCTATCTGGGGCTATGCACTGTGGAAGCGTTCTTATCAGGAGTTTTTCGATTATAGCTATGAAAAAAGTCCCTATGTCTGGAGATGTTTGACAAACAATGCTGGTGATGATAAGTTCCTCTTGAAAGAAATCAAGCGGCGCAAGGCTGACACAGAGAAGCTTCACGATTGGTCGACATATGCATCTCCAACAGAATTTTTTATTGATTTGACATTGTATTCGCAGAATCAGCTGCAGATTATACCGCGAAAAAATATGGTAAGTTGTATCGGTGCCTCCCCAGAAGCTAATTCTTCGGACAGCTTAAGCAGATTGCCAAAATCAATTCGCAAATTGTTTTTCATGAAAACGTACGAGATTGATTTTCCAATAAGGCATCCGCGTTTCGTTGTCCCTGATAAGTTTTATGAGGCTCAGAGGAATAGGATTATATGCAGGAATCATCCTTTTTTGAATATAATCAGGAGGTTTTTGAGGGGCTGGTATGTCCTTAAAGAAGGGGATTTCAAGTACTTGTGGCGAAAAATAAAAAGGTAATCTTCGTATGGATAATTTAATAATTAGATCGAAAGAATATCGTGAGCTTCAGTTAAGAAGTATTGGTGTCTCTGACTTAGAAGAGCTTAGATTGTGGAAGAATTCTAATAAGTTAAGTTTTTTCTTCCAAGAGGAGATCACTTCGGCAATGCAACAAAGGTGGTTTCAAAAATATTTAGCTTCTGATAGTGGTTATATGTTTGTTGTCGAAGAAATCATGGTGGACAGCAACAACAATCATAAAATAGGATGCATGGGTTACAGAAAAATGGACGACGGAGAAGTTGATATTTACAATATTATCCGCGGTGAGAAATCCTTGCGTAATCAAAAAATGTCTAATGCAATGAATATGATGTTATCATTTATATCAATATGGGAAGCTAATATTTACTGCAAGGTTCTAAAAAATAATCCAGCAAGAGATTGGTATCTTAATATCTGCTTTGAAATATCCGAAGTTTTCGATAGTTATCTACTACTAAGACCGCGTAAGAATGTTTCGTGTGACATACTTATTGAAAAAATTAAAAGGGGATAGAAATTATGATTAATGTTTTTGGCTCAAGCGTTGGAGCTGAAGAATTGAAGAACGTTTCTGAGAGTATCAATAACCAATGGATGGGAATGGGGCCCAAAACTAAAGAGTTTGAAAAAAGAATGTCCGAGCGCCTTGCGCCGTGTGATTTTATGCTTACGGACAGTGGCTCGAATTCGTTGTATTTAGCACTGACTTTGTTGAATCTTCCCAAAGATTCAGAGGTTATTCTCCCGTCTTTCACTTGGGTATCTTGCGCTCAAGCTGTGATTTTGGCTGGCTGTAAGCCTGTTTTTTGTGATGTAGATTTACAAACTCAAAATCTGACGGTCGATACCGTAAAATCGTGCGTTACTTCAAAAACTTCGGCAATAATGGCTGTTCATTACGCAGGTTTACCCGTTGATGTAGATCCTATTAGAGAATTAGGTTATCCAATCATAGAGGACGCGGCTCATGCAGTTGATTCGATTTATAAAGGTCGACGCTGCGGAACACTCGGGACTGTTTCAGCATTTTCGTTTGATGCCGTAAAAAATCTCTCTATGGGTGAGGGCGGTGGTGTCGCTTCAGGAAATCTTGAATATATGCAGCGTGCAAAAATTTTAAGGTATTGCGGGATCGGCAAATCTGGTTTTGAAGCTTCAACACATGGAAAAGAAAAATGGTGGGAATATAACATATCAGAAGCATTTATAAAGATGAATCCTTCTGATATCGCGGCGGGAATTGGATTGGCTCAATTAGAAAAGCTCGATAAGTTACAGGCATATCGCAGAAAAATTTGGAATTTATACCAAGAAGCTTTCAAGGAAATAGATTGGATTTCTACGCCATCTGATGCAAACGAAGGTGATCAGCACTCTTATTTTACGTATTTCATAAGGGTTCCTGAACGTAATCGTTTCGCGCAGTACTTGCTTGATAAAGGTATCTATACGACGCTCCGTTATCATCCGCTTCATATGAATGCTTTGTATAAGAGTGATAAGGTACTGCCAAACTGCGAAAAACTCAACGAAGAAGGGTTAAATATTCCTCTGCATCCAAGTCTCTCAATGGAAAATGTCGAATATATCATCGACACTATAAGGAATTTTAACTGATAGGAGCATGAGAATTTATTTACGTCCCGTAACTCTTGAAGATGGCGAGAGTATTGTCAGGTGGCGCAATTCTCCCTCAGTGTCAGAGCATTGTTTCGACAAAAGGATGATAACTTTAGAGTCTAATGCGGCATTTTACAGGGCTTTTATAGAGACAGGAAAATACAAGCAGTTTATCGTTGAAAAAATAGAGGAAGATTTTGGTGTGGCGTCGTATCCGATAGCTACAGTATATTTGAAAGATTTTGACACGATTAACAATCGTTGTGAGTTGTGCGTTTATACTAGCGATGACCAAGAGTGGAACACTGAAAGCCAAAGTATAGCCATCAAGCTTCTGGTTGAAAGAGCCTTCACGGAATACAAAATGCATAAAATTTATACTTATGTTTTTGCCACAAATGTTGATGAAGTTGAGTTGCTAAAAAATTCCGGCTTTCAAGAAGAGGCTCTGCTAAAACAGGAAGCCATTAATGCTAAGGGAGAATATGTCGACATCCTTAGGATGAAAATTATTAGGAGTCGGTAAGGAAGTGGTTGTTTCCTTCTAACTCCTAATAGTTCTTAATTCATAGATGGGTTATGCTTTGATTATCATTAATCGTTAAGCATTCCGCTCCGTCAGCTGTGATTAAATAATCGTCTTCAATTCTAAGACCACCCCAGCCTTCGATATAAATTCCCGGTTCAATCGTAACGACATCGCCTACCTGCAAAATATCATTTGAAGTTCGAGAAAGTCTCGGAGCTTCATGAACTTCGAGACCGAGCCCGTGTCCGAGTCCATGAAGAAAATTTTTCTCATAGCCTGAATCAGAAATAATTTTTCGCGCAACAGCGTCAACTTCTTTTCCAGAAATTCCCGGACGTAAAACTTTCGCGGCCTCGCGGTGAGCTTTCAATAAAATCTCGTTAAGTTCAAGAGCTTTTTTATCTGCATGACCGAGAACAAAATTTCTTGTTATGTCGCTCATATAGCCTTCAACCATTGCGCCATAATCTACTGTAACGTTTTCACCTTCGGAAAATTTTTTGAGCGTTGCAGGAGCGTGACACATTGCGCTTCTTGTTCCTGAAGCTACGATAAAATCATCATGAGCCCAGCCTTTTTCTGCGCCTAAAAGTTTAATTTCTTCCATGAGTTTAATATCAAATTCAATTTCGCTCATGCCGACGTGAGTTTTTTTCAAAACGTTTCCTAATGCTTCGCGGCCTATCTTAGCAGCTTGCTTAATCATTGAAATTTCGTAATCGTCTTTGGTGCGGCGCAATTTCAAAATTAAATCCGAAGCGTCAATCCATTCAATTTTTATCGGAGCGAAAAATTTTTGAAACGAGGCGTGAGAAATTTTTTCAGCCTCATAACCTACCCGCTTAAAATTTGAATCTTTTATCGTTTTCGCTATATATTCAGGCAATGAAAGCTCAGATTGAATTATGATTTTGAAAGGTGATTGTTCCTTTGATTGAGTTAAATAGCGTCCGTCAGTGATTAAAATTGAATCGGTTCGGCTGATTATTAACACCGCAGAGCTTCCGCGAAAACCTGAAATATAATGGCAGCTTTCTGAATTAGCGCGTTCTTCAACAATTAAGACGAAGACATCAAGATTTCTTTCGGCCATCAAAGCGCGAAGCTTCTCGACTCTTGACTCTATTATCTTGAATTTAATGATAAAACACTCCCCTTATAAATTTTTTACTAGTATTATAAATCTTTAGACGTGCTAAAATATTTTCCGCAGGTAGTTCAGGCGGTCGCTGAATTAAATAAAATTTAATTTGGAGGAAAGTCCGGGCTTCATAGGGCAGTATGCCGGATAACGTCCGGCCGGAGCAATCCGAGGGACAGCGCAACAGAAAATAGACAGCCAAAAAATTTTGGTAACGGTGAAAAGGTGAGACAAAGCTCACCAGGTGTAAAGTGATTTACATGCTTGGCAAGCCCCATACGAAGCAAGTTCGAATAGCGAGATTTTATGGTTGCCCGCCTATCTCAGGGTACGAACGCTTGATAATCTCCGCGAGGAGCGTTACAGATAAATGACCGTAAAACACAGAACCCGGCTTATGAACTGCCTGCGATTTTTTTATGAAGGATTTTAGTAAATTGGAAAATGAAAATATAAAATTTTATGATTGGCAAATCCGCGCATTTAATCATATAAAAAATAATAACGCTGTAATGTCAGCTCCGACAGGTGCAGGAAAAACTTTAGTCGCTTATCTTTGGGCTGGAATTTTGAACGAGGACGGCTCTATTAACAAGAATTTTGACGCCGAGCGAATAATTTTCACGGCTCCTATAAAAGCTCTGAGCAACGAAAGATATTTAGATTTAAGACGTATGGGGCTTGATGTCGGTATCGAAACAGGAGATTTTAAGCGTAACGAAGGCGCACAGCTTTTATGTTGCACTCAAGAAATTTACTCGATGAAATATTCGCATATCTCTAAACAAAAATTAATCATTGATGAATTTCATTATATTTTCACTGACGAAGACCGCGCAAGAACTTATATTGACGGAATTAAAAACACTCCGCCCGACACTGATATTTTAGTGATGTCGGCAACGATGGGAAATATAAAAAATGTCGGCAAATATTTATCTAATATTTGTATGCGTGATTTCATAATTCATGCGGCAAAAACACGTGCAACAGAATTAATTTTTAAGCCAGATAACCCTGTTCAAATTTACAATATTCATGACGCATTAGTATTTTTATTTTCACAGCGCGGAGTTATAGAACTTGCAGAAAAAATCGCGGCCACCCGCAAGAGAATACAGCCAGTTCAAGTTAAACGGCTCGAAGAATTAGCAAAAATTTTAGAAGTCAAAAAGACAATACCATTTTTATATAAAGGCGTAGGAATTTATCACGGCTCAATGCTTCCAAAAGAAAAATTATTAGTCGAGTCAGCTTTTCGTGAGAGATTGCTTGACGTAGTCTGCGGCACAAACGCTCTTGCTCTCGGTGTAAATCTTCCGGCTCAATATGTAATTTTTGCTCAATTAGTAAATTATCATGTTTATAAACCCATGTCTAAAAATGAATTTTTGCAGATGTCGGGTCGTGCAGGGCGAAAAGGATTATTTGATCCCGGCTACGTTACGTGGCTTAAAGATTCACCTTTTGAGAGCGAATTTTTTGAGACAGGAAAAATTTTCAAAGAATTAATGGATAAAGAACAGGAAACAGCGGTAATAAAATTAAATCCTTCTTACGGAAAACTCTTAAGAGGTCAGGCATTAATCGAAATTGAAGCTGAATATATCGCAGAATACTCCTTGCCATCGCTAAATCCCGAAGTTGTATTAACTCAGCTTGAGCAGGGAATGAGACAAATAAATCAGGCTGCCTCTAAACTCGCTCGCGGAAAACACCGCGCTAAATTCAAAAAAATTCTTGCTGAAATTTGGTATGACGAAATGGAAATTGACGAAAATTTAGAAATGGCGAGATTATTTCTTGAAGAAGCTAATCCGAGCGCATTAATGGCCGCAAAACTTTTAACACTTTACGAACGAAATTATCTGCAGGCATTATTAAAAGTAAAAAGATTCGCTAACAGGCTTCCTAAAAATCGGCGATTTAGAATGATGAACGAACTTAATGAAACAGTCGACACGATTGACCCGACGATTTACGGCTTTGAAGAAAAAATCGGAGAAATTGAGAAAACTATTTTGATATAATTCTTATTAAATTCCCAAAAATTTTAATTAATCTGAAAAGGAGAAAACCTCATGAGCAAAAAATTTCTTGCAATAGCATTTTTAATGCTGCTTTGTGTAAGCGCGGCAAGTGCTGAAACGTTCACGACCTCAGCACCGGGCAAAAACGGTGATGTCAAAATTTCCGTTTCAATCGAAAACGGAAAAATCACAGACGTTAAAGTCCTCGAACATCAAGAAACTCCCGGAATTTTTGAACCCGCTGCGGCGAAAATTCCCGCTGCTATCATCGAAAATCAATCCATAACAGTCGACGCTGTAACGGGCGCGACAATGACAAGCGACGCTATCATGAAAGCCGTTGAGCTTGCTTTAACTCAGGCCGGATTAAATCCCGAAGATTTCCGTAAGACCGTTGCAAAGGTCGGCGAAGGCGTTGTGAACGAAGACAAAGCTGAAGTCGTAATCGTCGGCGGCGGTGCTGCAGGAATGACGGCGGCAATAAAATTAGCACAGGCCGGAGTTGACGTTTTAGTAATCGAAAAAGGCGCAACAATCGGCGTTGCTAACGGCTGGAACTGCGGCGGGCCTATGGCTTCAAACACCAGCGTTCAAGAGGCCGAAGGCGTCAAAATCACCGACGAAATGTTATTTAACGATTTAACTCAGGACGCCTATTTAACGAGCGACAGCCGTTTATTAAGACGTGTTATTGCGAAAACAGGCGAGGCCGTTCAAATGCAGATTGACGCAGGTCTTGAAATGTTTTTACGTCCCGACAATTACGGCGCAGGCTATCGTTCAAGACACGGCTATAAAACAGCCAAGAAAGATCGTCCGGCATTTATCGAAGAGGCTTATAAAAAAGCAGGCGGCCGTTTAATGTGCGAGACAGCGGGCGAGAGCTTGATTTTAGATAAAGGCGTCGTAACAGGAATTAAAGCTAAAAAATCTGACGGAAGCGTCTTAAATATCAAAGCTAAGGCCGTTTTGTTAGCCACAGGCGGCTATTTAGGAAACTCCGCAATAATGAAAGAACATTGGGGCGACATCACGATTAATCCTTTAGGAAATACCTTATCAACGGGCGACGGATTAAAAATGGCTAAGAAAGCCGGAGCTATGGAAGAAGAAAGCAGCTTCGCAATGATTTCAAACGAGTTCGGCGGCTCGAATAAAAAAGGCGGAATTTGGCAGCGTTCAAACGGAGCTATGACCATTGGAATTTACGGCGGAATTTTAGTTGACCCTGACGGCGAAAGATTTTTCAACGAATTTTACATGGCTAATCAGCCTTTATCTGTCGGCGGCGAGGCGGTCTTACGCGCAGGAAAATTCTATGCCGTCATTGACCAAGATTTTGTTGACGCTATAAGCACCGTCGGCCTTTGGGGTTATCTTGGAGAGCCTGAAGACTGGTACGTAGGCAAAATGACAGCAAAAGGAGTTATATTAAAAACTCTTCAGGAAGACCTTAACAAAGCTATCGAACAGGGCTGGGCAGTCAAAGCCGATACCATTGAAGAGGCCGCAAAATTTTTCAAGATGTCAAAGCTCAGCGAGACCGTTAAAAATTACAATTCTTACTGCGAAGTCGGCAAGGACGAAGAATATTTCAAAAATCCGACGTTCCTGAAACCCGTTAAAAAAGCTCCGTTCTATGTCGTTGAATATGAGCCTTCGGCATGGGGAACTTTAGGCGGCCTTAGAACTGACTCAAGCCTTAGAGTTTTGAATGGGAGCTTAAAGCCGATTAAAGGCTTGTACGCCGCAGGAGTTGACGCAGGCTCTTTATATTGCCAGCCTTATTATCAAGTTGAAGGCACGGCGGTTGGCCTTGCATTCGGTTCAGGAGTTTATGCCTCTGAAGTAATCAAAGCGGATTTAGCGAAATAAAATTAGCCATGAAATACGATTTTGAAACAGTAATTAAACGCTATAACACCGGCTCTTTTAAGTGGGACGAAATGGCAGCGAACGGAGTAAATGAGGCTCAGGATATTATTCCGTTCTCTGTCGCCGACATGGAATTTTTAACAGCTCCTGAAATCGTCGCGGCCCTTAAACACGAGCTTGATACTTCTATTTTAGGTTATTCAGCTCCAACGAGCGAGTATTTAGAAACTGTCTGTAAATGGTTCAAGACGCGGCATAACTGGGAGGCCAAGCCTGAATGGATATTGCCGTCGCACGGAGTTGTTGATGCTTTTTTCATGGCCGTCAGAGCTTTCACGAACGAAGGCGAAGGAGTTATCTTAAACACTCCCGTTTATTATCCGATGTATGGAGCAATAAAAAATCAAAATCGAAAGCTCGTTGATAATCCTTTGATTAACACAGGAACGCGCTACGAAATTGATTTTGAAGACTTAGAACGAAAAGCCGCTGACCCTAACACGAAATTATTAATTTTATGCAGTCCTCATAATCCTTGCGGACGAGTTTGGACGCATGAAGAATTAATAAAAATCGGTGAAATTTGTTTGAAAAATGATGTTCTTGTTTTATCTGACGAAATTCACTGCGATTTAATCATGCCCGGCCACAAGCACACGGTCTTTGCTTCGATTAGTGAAGAGTTCGCAAATAACTGCGTCGTCTGCACTGCTCCGAGCAAAACTTTTAATATCGCAGGTCTTCAGACTTCAAATATTTTTATCCCTAACCCGAAACTTCGTGAAAAATTTTTGAACGAGTTAAAACTCTCTAATCCAAGTCCTAAATGCAATATTCTTGGCTACAGGGCGAGCGAGGCTGCTTATAAAAATTGCGCGGCTTGGCTTGACGAGGCTTTGAAAGTAATCAACACGAACAAAAATTTAATCGTAGAGTTTATGTCGCGTGAATTTCCGGCTGTAAAAGTTACTCAGCTTGAAGGAACTTATTTATTATGGCTTGACCTTCGAGGCTTGGGCTTAAGCTATAAAGAACTTGAACGGCGAAATCACGAACAGGCGAAATTATTTTTTGATGAAGGCTACGTTTTCGGCTCTCAAGGCGAAGGCTTTGAACGTTGGAACCTTGCATGTCCGACTCGTTATATTAATGACGCTCTCGAAAGGTTCAAAGATACTTACAAAAAAAATTAGGGGTTTTTAACTCCTTACCCCTAACTCCTGAATTTAAGCTAAGAAATTTCTTAAAATATTAATCATTTCCGAACTCTTAAAAGGCTTGGGCAAATAATCATTAAAGCCCGCATGAATATACTCGTTTCTTGCATTAGCTCCGGCGTTCGCAGTCAAAGCTATAAAAGGCGTATCTTGAGCGTTAGGCTTGGCCTGTTTTAGAGTTTCAATGCCGTCTAAGCCTGGCATTTTGTGGTCAAGGAAAATTAAATCGTAATGTTCAGC
The DNA here is from genome assembly GCA_017475805.1 of Synergistaceae bacterium. The sequence continues at coordinate 18,938 of JAFVEW010000221.1, forward strand.
TTTGATTTTATCGAGAGCTTCTTCGCCGCTTTCTGCAGTGTCGATTTTAACTTTCGTGTCTTTTAACATTCCTTTAGCGACGACTAAATTAACGGGCGTATCATCAACGATTAAGACTTTAGCACCCGGCCATTGAGTTTTATCGCTCTTGACCGATTTAGCCTCGTTTATCTGCTGAGCTTCAAGATATTCGCGGTATTCGGCGACAGTGCAGGTTTCTTTATCTGAAATTTTTTGCGGTATTATAAGCGTCGCTGTTGTACCGACGTAATATTCGCTATGAATACTAATTTTTCCGTGCATTATGTCAACAATATTTTTGACGAGCGGAAGTCCGAGCC
>JAFVEW010000222.1 GCA_017475805.1 Synergistaceae bacterium
TATCATTCGAGAAAAAGTAGTTTATCAAAATTAACAAAAATAAATCTCTACGTCAATAAAATAAAAAATTCAAAACGTACCGCTGTGTTATAATTTCACGCGATATTATTTTTTTTAATCTAGAGAGGAGTATCTTCACTTAAAATGAAAAAGGGAACATTTCAGCCCCATGTATTGCCTAGAAAACGCAAGATAGGATTCTTAGCTCGTTCAGCTTCAGCATCGGGACGCAAAGTCCTTCGTAACAGAAGACGCAAGGGACGTAAGTACCTGACCCGTGTCTAATAATGTCGCAAAGCTCAAAAAAGGCTGGGAATTTGACTTAATATTCCGCACCGGTATTCGTGTCAACGGGGAACTGGTGCGTTTATTATATTTGAAAGACGATGGCTCATCTGAAATAAAATTCGGCTGTGCTGTCGGAAAAAAATTAGGCAAAGCTCACGTCCGCAATCGAGGCAAAAGAATTTTACGTGCAGCCTTTGCGGAATTTTCAAGAAAAATAATTCCCGGTCTGCGTATCGTCCTGACTTTAAGAGAAAAGGGAATTAAAGCAAAAACTCAGGACATCGCTGCAGAGCTTGAGAGATTATTCAAGCGAAAAAAATTATTATGCTTTCCAAACTCGCAGTGATATTAATCCGCGCATATCAGCTTTTAGTCTCGCCCTATCTTGGCAAAAACTGCCGTTTTTATCCCTCTTGTTCAAGTTACGCTATTCAAGTTTATGAAGAATGGGGATTTTTGCGCGGCTCATTGCTGACATTGAAGCGGCTTTCAAAATGCGGGCCTTGGAATCCCGGAGGCTATGACCCTCCGCCGAAAAATTTTAAGAGGTGAAATAAAAAATATGTGGGAACAAGCAAAATCTTTGCTGCGTGCTCTGCTTGAGCTTATTCATAACTCGATAACAACCGTCGGAATCGGCAGCGACTTCGCATGGGGACTCGCGATAATTATCTTAACTCTGTTAGTTCGAGCCGCTATGCACCCTTTGACGCAAAAGCAAATGGTAAGCATGGAAAGAATGCAGAAACTTCAACCGATGTTAAAAGTTCTGCAAGAAAAATACGGCGACGACAAAGACGCATTAAACCGTGAGACTATGGCTCTATACAAAGAACATAAAGTCAATCCGGCGAGCGGCTGTCTGCCTTTGATAATTCAGCTTCCGATTTTTATTTTGCTTTACGGTGTTCTTTATGACTTAACTAAGCGTGCTGACTTCACTGACGTTACTTTTTTGGGCGTGAACTTGGGCGGAAGCGTTTTAACGACCGTTGCTAATGCCTTAAATCTCGTTGACGAGGCCGGAGTGAGAATCCCTGACGAACAGCTTGGCTTTGTGATGGTATTTTTCTCATCATTCACGAACTTGGGCTTATTATTCTCAAATATAGGAATGTGGATTTTTAATTTCATTCTTCTGCTTTTAATAGCCTGGCTCACTTGGTATCAGCAACATTTATCAAGCGCAGGCAACCCTCAAATGGCTATGATGGCGTGGTTCATGCCGCTATTCCTGACGTTTATATGCTTCGGTCTTCCTGGCGGAGTGCTTCTATATTGGGGGATTTCGTCATTGATGGGAATAATTCATCAAGTTAGAGTTTCGCGCAGAACAAGCGAAGAAATGAAAACAAAACCGACTTTATATAAGGACAAACCTAAGAAAGATTAAGTAGGTGAAAAAAATAAATTGACTAACGAAAAGAAAATTATTATTGAGGCTTCAACTGTTGAATCAGCTTTAAGCGATGTCTCTAAGCAGTGGCAGATTCCGGCCGAAAAACTCAAAGCCAAAGTCATCAGCGAAACACGAAAAGGCTTTTTAGGACTCGGCGGGAAAATGTTGAAAATCGAAATTTCAGCATTAGAAGACGTACCCATTGAAAAGTCTGATGAGCAAGCTGTAGAAGCAGTAAAGTCTGAAGAAAAATCCGAAAAATCTGAAACTCAAAGCGAATCTTCGGATTTTGAGTCGTTGCGTTCAAAGTTACTTGCTAAAGGCGCAGAATTTGTCAACGAAACTTTGAAATTAATGGACTTTGACGCCGAAGCCGTAATTTCAGAGAGCGCGAAAAACACTCTCGATATTCAAGGCCAAGACGCTTCTGATTATGTCGTAGGACGCTACGGCGACGCATTAAAGGGCATGGAATATTTAGTGAATCTTTCATTGAGAGACCCTAAATCAGAACCGAGAATTAAAATCGACAGCTGCGGCTATCGTGAACGCAGAACAAAAAGCCTCGAACGTTTAGCCGAAGCTACAGCTCGTCAAGCCGTTAAATACGGCCGTCCAGTAAGACTCGAACCTATGGCAAGCTGGGAACGCTGGGTTATTCACACGACTTTGAAAGACCGCGACGACATTTCGACTGAATCAGTAGGTGAACCTCCGCTTAGAAAAGTCGTAATTATGCCGAAGTTTGACCCTGAACAAGAAGGCACAGCTGGGCCTGCTACCATGAGAATCAGAGCAAGACGTGAAAAAGTAGGACATAGACCAGACCGTGAACGCCAGCCTATAGACCGCAGCGAGCGGCGTAGACGAAGACCAAGACGAAATTATAATAATTAGGAATGAGCAATTAGGAGTTAGGAATTTTCTTAGCTCCTAATTTTTTTTAATAATTCAGCAAGAATAAATCTCACAGCGCGAGTTCTTACTTCTTGACGGTTACCGGGAAAAATTTTAGTGAAAGTTTTTGTTTTATTTTTTGAAGCTACTCCGAAGCAGACTGTTCCGACGGGTTTTAATTCCGTTCCGCCGTCAGGTCCTGCTATTCCTGTTGTCGAAACTGCAAAATCTGTGTCATAAACTTTTAACGCGCCTTCAGCCATTTCGCGAGCGCACTGTTCGCTGACTGCACCGAAATTTTTTAGAGTTTGTTCATCGACGCCTAAAATTTTTATTTTTGCTTCGTTGCTGTAAGTTACCGCACTGCCATTGAAACTTTCAGAGCTTCCGGGAATTTCAGTCAAAGCCGCCCCGACTAAGCCGCCCGTACATGACTCGGCGCAAGAAATTTTTACATTTTTAATTTTTGCTTCAAACAAAACTGCTTCAGCTATTGAAGCACAACCCTTAGGCAAAGCGTCAGGGAATTTTTCGCGTATAATTTTCTCGGCGTTGTTCACGATTTCAGGCTCGCCGCGAATTATTAACTCAACTTGAGGGAACGCTGGCAAGATTGAGACGTGAAGATTTTTATTGTTAATTACTTCGGGAATTTTATTCGCGATCGTCATTTCAGGAACGTCAAGAATAATTATCGATGTCCAAGCGTAATCTTGAGTATTTTCTGAAAAAATTTCAGGGAGTTCCTGACGTGTCATTGATTCGTATTCCATAGGAACGCCAGGCAAAGCTATAACTTTTGTTCCGTCCTTTTCAAATTTAATTCCGAGAGCAAAACCCGTAGGATTAAATACAGGCGCGGCAAGTTCAGGGATCATTGCTTGAGGGTTTCGACATCTTTCAGTGTATTCAAGCCGTTTAGGATCGTCTTTGACTCTTTCAACGACTTTATCATAAAGAGAATCGGAATATAAATCACAGCCTAAATATTTTGCTATTGCGTAACGAGTCTTATCATCATGAGTCGGGCCAAGTCCGCCTGAAACAATTAATAAATCAACTTTGCCGACCCAACGCGACAGTAAATTTATAATCTCGTCTTCTTCGTCTGAAATTATTTCGATTCGTTTTAACTTAACGCCCTTATTATGAAAATTTTTAGCCATGAAGCTGCAATTTTTTTCGAGCCTTGCACCGCTCAAAAGTTCGTCGCCGATAGCGGCTAAAACTGCTGATTTAATTTTCATTTTTTATTTTCCTGCTATCAAATTTATTAACTCTTCGACCCAGCCTGCGTGATGAAAATATGCGTTATAGGCTTGCAATAAAAAATTAGCCATTATTCCGCCCGCAACGTCGTCGAGCATTATTCCCCAGCCGCCCGGAACTTTCTCATCAAAATAAGACACAGGCCAAGGCTTAAGAATATCAATTAGTCTGAACAAAAAGAAGCCCGGAATTATAAAACTTTTAGGGAGCATGAACAAAGTCAGCCACATTCCCGGAACTTCGTCAATGTTTAAGAAACTCGGGTCTTTCATTGAGAAAAATTTTTCAGATTTTCCTGTTACATAGACGCCTAAGAAAGTTATTATTAAAATCGCCCATAAAGGAACGTCAACAAACATGCTAACGACGCAGGCCGCCGCAGAGCTTACAGTGCCGGGCATTCCTGAAGGCAGAAAACCTAAGCCGAAAACGCTTGCGAGCCACACATAATATGGATATTTTTTCGCGTCGTTCCAATTAAATTTGAAATCTTTTGCTGCAGGCATTGTCTAATCAATCACCTTTCCGAATAAATCATTTTCTATACTGCTCTCAATTTTTGCGCGGATAACGTCGCCGGGCTTGAATTTTTTTGCTAATTTATCTTTGTTAAAACCGTCCACTAAAACTACGCCGTCAATTTCAGGAGCGTCTCTGAAACTTCTTCCGACAGCTACGAGTTCGCCGTCTTGACGGTCAAAACGTTCGATTAAAATTTCAAGTTCGCGGCCGTCAAATAAACTGCTTCTCTGACTTGCGATTTCGCTCTGTAAATTCAAAACTTCACTGCAACGCTGCTCGGCGATTTCTTTTAAGACTCGTTTTTTTAATTTTGCGGCAGGCGTTCCTTCTTCGCGTGAATAAGAAAAAACTCCTAAATGATCAAATTCAATTTCGCTGAGAAAATCTAAAACTTTTTCAAAATTTTCGCGTGTCTCGCCGGGAAATCCAGTCATTATTGTTGTTCTTAACGTGAATAAATCATCGACGCCGCGAATATACTTAAAAATTTTTTCCATATGACCTTCGGGGCAAGGTCTGTTCATGGCTTTTAATATTTCAGAATCAACATGCTGAATCGGAATGTCAAGATAATGCAAAACTTTTTCATGAGACATCAAAAAATCTATTAAATCTTCATTAACCCGATTAGGGTGAAGATATAAAAGCCTCAGCCATGTTCCCTTAGGCAATTCGCGGTCGAGTTCGTGAATTAAAGTTTTTAAGTTTATATTTTCGTCGTCAATGTCAGCTCCGTAAACCGTCAAGTCTTGGCCTACGAGGCATAATTCTTTAGCTCCGGCAGCGCAGAGCATCAAAGCCTCATCGATTAAATTTTTTAACGGCACGCTTCTAAGCCGGCCTCTTATTAACGGTATCGCACAGTAAGAACAAAGAGTGTTGCAGCCTTCGCTGACCTTTAGATAACGGCTCCAAAATCTTTTATCGATAGCGGGAGCTATGACTTTGCAATTTTGATTAAAATCGCCGCCTAAGAATTTAATAATTTTTTCCCATTCTTCGGAACGTGCGAATAAATCAACGCTTGAAAATTCTTCACGCAAATTTTTCTCGTAACGATTGACGAGACACCCGAGAACGATTAATTTTTTTATCTTGCCTGAATTTTTTAATTCTTCGAGGTCTAAAATCGCGTCGATATTCTCTTTTACGGCATCAAGAATAAATCCGCAAGTATTAATAATCGCGGCGTCGGCTTTCACGGCCTCGTCTATGATTTCATGTCCGGCGGCTTTGAGCAGCGCAATTAAATGTTCACTGTCCGCAGTGTTCTTTGCGCAGCCCATGCTTAAAACAAAAATTTTCATTTTTAAGTTTTCATTAGCTAAAGAAATTTTTACTTCCTACTTCCTAACTCCTAATTCCTACTTGCTTTTTAGCCTTCGTATTCGTCAAAACTTTCAAGGTCGATAGCTTTAAGCTCAAAAACTTTTTCAGTGTTTACGCAGAAATTATTTGAAATCATAAGGCCGGCTAATTTTTTGCCGTCAACAAGCATAATTCCTTCGTCGCGTGCAACATCTTCGGCGGATTTTGAAAAATTACCTACTGTTACAAACATTCCTTTTCCGCCCTTGTCGCTGAGAGCATTGACGAAATCTAACATGTCGGCTTTGCTGACGGTCTTTGAGCTTGATAATTTTCGAGCTTGAATATAAATCGGATTCATTCCAGGCTTATTCTCTAAGATAATTCCCTGAATTAAATCGCTGCCTTCGGCTTCATTCGTATAGCGGGCAGTCTGGAAAACTCGATAGCCCATTTTCGACAGTAAATCCATGACGAGCATACAAAAATTATCTTGATGAAGCGACTCTATCCGAGTAAGTACGCCGTCAGCGAGTTTTTCGTTATACTGCTGTACTAAGTCCTCGATACTTAAATCAGAAAAATCCTGCGCCGTTCCTGAAGGTTCTTCGGATTCTTCATCTTCGTCTTCTGTTTCTTCTACTTCAATTTCTTCTATTTCTTCTTGTGATACTTCTTCTGCGGCTTCGAGTGTTGCGTCTAATTCAGGTTCATTCATTTTTATATCCTCGTTTTCGTTTTCAGATTCGGTTTCAATTTCACTTTCTATTTCGTTATTATCTTCAATTTCTTCTACGTCAGCGTCAGTTTCTTCAACATTTTCAACTTCGTCAACGTCTTCGGCGTCAATTCCGTCATCGTCGGACGTTTCAGTTTCAGGCTCGCTTGGCTGTTCTTGTTCTTGCTCTGCGACTTCTTCAAACTCCGGTTCAGATTCTTGGATAGCTTCATCAATTTCTCCTGATTCTTCAGGAATTTCTGTTTCTTCAGCTTCTAAATTTTCTGTAGCGTGCGGCTCTTCTTCGATATTTTCTTCGCTTTCTTCGTCGGCAAGAGTAGTGTTTTCTTCTAAAACATCTTCAGTTTCTTCACTCTCTTGTTCTTCTTGTTCGTTATCTTCATCAAGGCCGATAGGAATATCAAAATCTTCGTCTGTTTCTTCTATTTCCTATTCGATTTCTTCAACTTCTCCGACGTCTTCAAGCTCGTCAGTCTCTTCGCTTGACTCAGGAGTTGGAGCTTGCTCTTCTTCAATTATTTCAGGTTCAGGCGCGGGAATTGGAGCTTGTGCAATTTGTTTATCAGCAGACACGGCCTTAAATTTTTTCAAATAAGCGTCATCGATAAGTTCCGGGTCTTCTGCTAAAATTTCAGAGCCTGTCTTGCTAATTAAGTAAGTAGTCTTTGAAGGGTGGCGTAAGAGTTTATTTTTAAGCAGATAATTAATAGCGTCATTGATATTATTTTTGAAAGCCGTTTTTTCTGTCGAGGACATTTCCTCAAGCTCAGCGTTAATTTTTCCCGCGATAAGCTCGAGCAATTCATTTATAACAAAGTTATGGGGAGCCTCATCTTTGAAAATTTCAAGCAGAGGCTTGCGAATTTCCTGAGTGCCGGGAACGGGCATAATTTTTTCACCTTTCTTTAAGTTTCAATCTTGAATTTTACTTTTGAAAAATTATACTTCATAAATTCGATATTCATACGTGCAAAAACAAAATTCTAATTTCAAAATTATTTTCGTGAACTTTGATGGCGAGAATAAATTTTTAAGATTTTTGTAGCTGAAAATGTAGTTGAAAAAATTATCTTCATTTTATTGTTTTTAAGAATTAAAATTAAACGTTATTATTATACTCCGAGAAATAAAAAGGAGAAAAAATTTAATGAAAGCCTTTAAGATTTTTGCAATTTTGATTTTAATTTTTTTGTTTGCTTCACCGTCTTATGCAGAAAAAAACGAATGGAAAGCCGACAAATTAGACGCCCGCCGGGCAATTCCTAACAACATAACTCCGCCGGATAAATTAGAGCCTGAAAATAAATTATTGCCGCTTGAAACTGACGAGGGAGTTATCCGCCGCGTGAAAATTTCTGACAGCGAAAGAGTTGTTGCTTTGACGTTCGACGCCTGCGAATTAGCTACGATAACAACAGGCTGCGACATGGACGTTATAAATTTTTTGCGTGTTAATAAAATCCCTGCGACTTTTTTCATGGGAGGAAAATGGATGCGGACTCATTCGCGGCGCGTCAAGCAGCTTATGAGCGAATATGAACTTTTTGAAATCGGAAATCATAATTGGTCTCATGGAAATTGCGCATTACTTTCAGAGGCAGAGCTTAAAAAGCAAATTTTATGGACTCAAGCTGAATATGAAATTTTGCTTGATGAGTTTTTGCATGAATTTTATGATGATAATGGCCTCGAAGCCGTTGAAGAATTGCAGAAAAAAATTTCTCCTGTCCCGACTTTATTTAGACTTCCATACGGCCGCAATAATGAGCAGGCATTAAAAATAATTTCGCAACTCGGTTTAAGAATAATTCAATGGGACGTAGCAGCCGAAGCCGGAGATAACTCGAACATAAAGCGCGCTAAAAATTCTGCTAAAAAAGTCGCAGCAATGACTAGGCCGGGTTCAATTTTGTTATTTCATGCTAATTCAGTTCCTAAAGGCACAGCGAATTTATTGCAATTTGTTGTTGAGGAACTTAAATCGCAAGGCTACAGCTTCGTAAAAGTCAGCGAACTTTTAGAGATTGGCGAGCCTGAAACAGTCCGTAACGGATATTTTACAAACCCCGGCGATAATTTAGCTCTTGATAAAAAATTTGGCTTTGACGGCACAGGACGAAAAAGAAAATAGAAGTGAGGAGATAGGAGGTAGGAAGTTTACTGCCACATTCCTAATTTTGATTTTTTAGCTTCGCTTTCAATTTCTTTGAATAATTTTTCGTAGCGGTTATTAGGCTTGATTATCGTAACTTTTGCATAACCTCCGGCTAATAATATTGCGTTGTACATATTGCGCCGGATCGTTTCATCATTAATCTGCGCAGGCTTTGACAGCCATATATAAGCTAAATGCCTGTTATATCTGTCCGTCGGATTTTTGTCATATTCGAGCCAGACGTTCCGTCCCGTCAAAGATTCTTTTGTGAAATTGCTTGCTTCTTTACCATAAGGCTGCACGCCCTTAGTCGGGTGAACAGTCTCAGGGGTATCGACTCCTAAAAATCTAACGCGCCTGTCTTCTCCGTTCACCCGGATTACAGCTGTGTCGCCGTCAATAACTCTTGCGACAATCCCTTGAACAATTCCTGAAGCGTCAACCGTATTTGAAGTCGTAGAAGTTGGAACAGGAGTTTCGTTGACATTGCCGCCGTTATTGAAAATTGACGATGGATCAATTCCGGTAAAATAAAGAATCGCAGCAACAATTACGAGCAAAACAAATTTCACCGGGCCGATTCGTTTTATATCATCGAAAGTTATATTGTTATTTTTTTTCTTTGCCATTTTATTTTTAATTTTTTTCGTTGTATCACTAATTAAGAAATGAGAGCCGGAATTTTAATTCCTAACCTCTCACTCCTAATTCCTAATTATTTTTTATAGTGTTGTTGTTAAGACTTCTTCGAGTGAAGTTGCTCCGTTAATTGCGGCATTGATTCCAGCTTGACGCAGAGTCTTCATGCCTTGATGAATAGCAGCTTCTCGGAGTTCGATGTTATCTGCGCCTTTTAATATCATTTCGCGTAAATTATCATCGACGACCATAATCTCATAAATTCCGCGTCGGCCTCTGTAACCGTTGCGGCAGCTCGGACAGCCTACGGGTCTGAAAGCATGAGAATGAGAAGGAACATGAATTTTCTCGCAAGTTGCGTCGTCAAGTTCATATTCTTCTTTGCAGAATGGACAAAGGCATCTGACGAGTCTTTGAGCAACAACTCCGGAAAGCGAAGCAGACAACAAGAAAGGCTGAATCCCCATATCGATAATTCGAGTTGCCGCGCTTGGAGCGTCATTAGTGTGAAGAGTCGATAAAACAAAATGTCCCGTCAATGCCGAACGAATTGCTATTTGAGCCGTGTCGCCGTCACGAATCTCTCCGATCATAATTTTGTCAGGGTCTTGTCGCAAAATTGAACGTAAAGCAGAGTCAAAAGTTAAGCCGGCTTTTTCATTGACGTTTACCTGATTAATTCCGGGAATGTAAAATTCTACAGGGTCTTCAACAGTTACGATATTAATATCAGGGTGGCTTATTCGTTTTAACATTGAATAAAGCGTCGTGGATTTTCCTGAACCTGTCGGACCTGTTGCTAACATGATACCCCATGGCATTTCACAGAATCTGTTGATATATTTCATATCGTCGTCATCAAAACCGAGCTGCTCAAGCTCAACGGCGGCGTGATCTCTGTCTAAAATTCTCATGACGATTTTTTCACCCGCCATTGTCGGCAATGAAGATACACGCAAATCTATATGTTTGCCGTCAACAACGGTTAAGATACGACCGTCCTGCGGTTTTCTTTTTTCAGAAATGTCCATGCCTGACATGATTTTAATTCTCGAAACTACTGACGGGTGCAAATTCGCGGGATATTCCAAATGAATATATAAACTTCCGTCGACCCTGAATCTGACTCGGCAAGTTCCTTCGTAGGCTTCAATATGAATATCTGAGGCTTCTTCGCGGACAGCTTGCGATATAGTATCGTTGACGAGTTCGATTAAAGGCGCGTCATCAGGTCCTGCTACTGTTGTAGTTGCAGAAAGCGGCGTGTAGGCTTCAACTTGAGTAGCTTCGCTGAGGGCTTTAACGCCTTCTAAGTTTGTTGTTATATCATAGAGCCTGTGTAAATTTCTTTTTATGTCATCACGGCCTGAAATCGTAACTCTAAGATTATGTCCCGTGAGCATTTTTATTTCGTCCTGCGACGGCAGGTCTAACGGGTCTCCCATTGTTACAACTAAAGTGCCGTCTTCTTCAATTTCAAGAGGAACTACGCTAAGACGTTCCGCAACGCTTTTAGGAATTAATTTTATAGCTTCGGGCTGAACTTGATAGCGGTCAAGCTGAACAAATTGAAAATCAAATTGAATGGCTAACATTTCGGCCAGCTGTGTCGGGGTGAGAGCATTAATAGAAACTAACGCATCGCCGAGTCGTTTGCCTGTAGTTTTTTGCAGCTTTAATGCTGTGTCGAGTTGCTCCTGAGAAACTAAATCATATTCGCGCAATATGTCGCCGAATTTTTTTACTTGTTTGAATAGAGTAGCCAAACTTTATCCCCCTGCTCTTAAAAATTTTTGCGCTATACTTGCTAATTATACAATCGTTCTTAAAGGAGAGAAATTTTAATGGCAGCAATAAGCGCACCGCGTGGAACACGTGATATTTTACCGAACGAGTCTTGGAAATGGTCATATATTATTAAAACAGCAGGCGAAGCAATGAAAGATTTTGGCTTCAGTGAAATTCACCTGCCGATTTTTGAACACACTGAATTATTTTCGCGAGGCGTCGGCGAAACGACCGACATTGTCGAAAAAGAAATGTATACTTTTGAAGATAGAGGCGGCCGCAGCATTACTTTAAGACCTGAAGCTACAGCCGGAGTTATGAGAGCAGCGATTGAAAATAATCTTTGCGTTCAGGGAGCGAGTGCGAAGCTCTGGAACTGGGGGCCGATGTTCAGACACGAACGACCTCAAAAGGGACGTTATCGACAGTTTTATCAAATTGATGCAGAGTGTTTAGGAATTTCAAACGCTATGGCCGATGTTGAAATTATTTCGCTCTCAATAGAAATTTTCAGGCGGCTCGGCTTAAAAAATCTTGAAGTCGTGATTAATTCCGTAGGCTGTGAAAAATGCAGACCTGTTTACCGTCAGAAATTGCTTGAATATTTCGAGTCTCATAAAGGCGAAATTTGCGAGACTTGTTTGACTCGACTTGATAGAAATCCGCTTAGAATTTTAGTCTGCAAAAAAGAGGCTTGCGGACATGTTGCTGACGGCGCGCCGGATATTTTTGATTCTCTTTGCGATGAATGCCGCCATCATTTTGCAGAAGTCCGGGCAGGTCTTGAACGTTTAGGATTTGCTTACACGTTAAATAAAAGACTTGTTCGCGGTCTTGATTATTACACTAAGACTGCTTATGAAATTTTGTCCGGCGACTTGGGAGCGCAGAACGCTGTAGCAGGCGGAGGACGTTATGATAATCTTTCAGCTGCTATAGGCGGCAATAAAATTCCCGGCGTGGGCTTTGCGTGCGGACTTGACAGAATAATGTTAGTAATGGAAGAACAAGGCTGTGATTTCGGCGCGATGCCTAAAACGGAAGTTTATGTTGCTGCTCTTGATGATAACGCACGAGGAGCAGCACAGATTTTGACTTATGAGTTACGAAAAAACAAAATTGCTTCGGCCTGCGATACTTCAGGAAAGAGTTTCAAAGCTCAAATGAAAGCCGCAGGAACTTGTAAATTTGCCTGCATAATCGGCTCTGAAGAATTAGCAAACGGAACGGTAACAATTAAAAATTTAAGCGACAGCTCGCAAGTAAATATTTCTATTAATGAAGCAGCGAATTATTTATTGAACATGCTAAAATAATTTTTAGGCGAGGTCGTTTGCTACCGTAGAAACGAGAGTCGCGGGGTATCTCCCGTTCTGACTGAAAAAATTCAGGAAGGGAGGTGATTACATGAGAAAGCGTGAAAGCAATTTCACAAAAATAATAAAGCTGCTATTAGCTTCATCAGCTTTTTTAGCAGCCCTTGCGGAGTTAATCCGTGCTATCAAAATGTAAATTCCCTTAACCTTGAGCATTAACGCTATGGTTGGGGATCAGCAGCCCCGATCACAGCGGCTCATTGTAATAAAGTTGCCTCTCCCTCGCCGGGGACAACTTTTTTCTTGCTTTTAATTATACACCCTTCAAGAGTTCCGCTAAATTTTCAGGCGAATCGTTTTCATAAAAAATTCTTGAATTTTTCGAGAGTTTTATAAATTCTTGAGCGTTTTTAAGTTGATGATTATCAGCAGCTCCAGGCCATGGAATCGTTACAGCAGGAATTTTCCATTTAAGGATTTCTGCGAGAGTTGAGCCTCCAGCGCGACAGACTATAACGTCGCAGATTGAATAAAACGGATTCGTATCCCATTGCGGCGGTATAAAATGAGCGTTCTCTAAATCTTTTTTTTCGTGAGATAAAAAAACAAATTCAAAATTTTTACAAAGCTCGGCAGTCTTCAATAAAATTTTGCTTAAAGCTCCGCTCCCTAAAGAACCTCCCGCAATGCCGATGATTTTTTTGTTAATATTAAGTTCAATGCCGAGAGTTTTTAGAGCTTCTTCGCGATTTATTTTTACAGGTTCGCGGACAGGAATCCCGACGTATTTGAAATTATTTATGCCTTCACATTCAGGCCAGCCCGTGATAATTTTTGCGTAATTAAATTTGGAAGCAAGTCGGGTAACTTTTCCGGCGACGGCGTTTTGTTCGTGAAGAGTTACAGGAATTTTTCTAAATTTTGCTATTATCAGCGGCGCGAATGATACATAGCCTCCGAATAAAAATATTTCGTCAGGATTAAAATCTTTTATAAATTTTCGTGCTTGAAAAAATGATTTTATTAACGCAAAACATCGAGACATAATTTTTTTGATTGACCTTGTTCCGAGCGGCGAGCCTGAAATTGCGAGCATAAACGGCTGAATATTCGCAGATTCGTAAATTTCTTTTTCAAGTTCGCGAGAGCCGCAAAGCCATTTAATATTATTGCCTTTACTTTCAAGTTCGCGTCCAAAAACTATAGCCGGGAAAATATGTCCGCCTGTGCCGCCGGCGACGATTAAAAATTTTTTATTAGTATTCATTTTCAGATTCTTTTTCTTTATTTTCTTTTTTCTCTTTTTCTTTTTTAACTTTTTTATTTTTTTTAGCGGAGGCTTCTTTATTCTCGGATTTAATCGTCATTAAAAGGCCGACCTTCGCCCACATAAATAACATCGAGCTCCCGCCTGCGCTTATAAAAGGCATTGGGATTCCTGTCAGCGGCATTAGCTTAGTAACGCCCGCAACGTTCACGAACATTGGGAAAATTACACTTGCTGTGAGGCCGAGAGCTAAAGATTTCGTGAAAGGAGTCTTAGCGTCGCGGTAAATATAATAAACACGCCATGTCCATATAGCGTAAAGCAAAATTAAGAACATCGTGCCGACAAGCCCGAACTCTTCACCGATAGCAGGGAAAATATAATCTGTTTCAGCTTCAGGCAAATAACGTTCCTCTTGCAAGCCTTTACCGATGCCTACGCCTGTTACTGAACCGTTAGCAAAAGCTACGAGACCTTGAATAATTTGAAAGCCCTTACCCATAGGATCGTCCCAAGGATTCCAGAAAGCGTCGAAGCGTCTCATTCGATACGGAGCTATTAAAATCAAAAATACAACTATGGCAGCAGCAGCAACGACTCCTAATAAAGGATATTTCCAGCCGCGCCGCTCAATGTGCATTACAAAACATATAGCTCCGACAAGAATAGTTCCGCCTAAGTTCGGCTGAAACATCAACGGCACAGCTAACATTAAAATTGTTGTCAATGTCGGGCTTAGGAACGAATGAAAATCTCCGCGAGATAAGCTCACTTCGTCTTCGTTTAACCTCTTGGCCATGAAAATAGGCAAAGCAAATAAAACAAATTCAAGAGGCTGAAATCTAAAACCCGGCAATGCTAACCAGCGTCTTGCACCGCCGACCTTAACTCCTATTCCAGGAATTAAAGTTAAAAGCAATAAAATCCATGAAAATAAAAATAATTTCGCGCTGTGTTTCCTGAATTTTTCAGTCGAAACCAACATGCAGACAAACATAAAAGTTACGCCAAGTCCGATAAATTGAAACTGACGTAACGGATGAGCAAACGGATTGCCTGCGGTCATACTGTTGCGGAGCGATAACGATGAAATCATTATCATTCCGCAGCCGCTGAGTATTAATGGAATTATGACTTCAAGAATAAACATTAATTTTTAATTTTTTCGCTGACAATTTTGCAGAAATGTTCGCCGCGAGCCTTATAACTTTTATACATGTCCCAGCTTGTGCAGGCCGGTGATAATAAAACGACCATTCCGGGCTTCGCTAATTTTTGAGCTTCGTCAACGGCCTCTTCCATTGTCGAAACGCGCTTGAAATTTTTGAATTCTGCTTCTTCGAGAGCTTTTTGAATTTTAGGAGCTTCTTCGCCGATTAAGAGAGCAAAATCACATTCGGCTTTCACTGTTTCAGCAAGATGAGAATATTCTTCGCCTTTCCCTTGACCGCCTAAAATTATAATTTTTCGTCCCTTAATACATTTCATGGCCGTTACAGAAGCGTCAACGTTCGTGCCTTTTGAGTCGTCGATATATTGAACGCCGTCAATCGTTCCAGCATGTTCACAGCGGTGAGGCAATGGCTTAAAACCTTCTAATAAATTCTTAGCGTTGTCAATATTAACGCCCAATAATTTTGCCGCGCAAAGACACATAGCGACGTTTTCAAGGTTATGTGAGCCGATTAAAGTCGTGTCGCTAAAGTCAAAAAGTTTTTCGCTTTTTCCGTCGAGAGTCAAAACGGCCTCGCCCGCGTCTTCATTCATGAAAATATGTCCGCGTGAATTATGTTTTGATTCTTTTTGCCAGCTTAAAGTTATTAAATTGCCTGCTGCGTTCAAAATTTCAAAATCTCTATCTTGAATTATTCCCCAGCCGTTTGAATCTCGAAGTTTTAAGACTCTTGATTTAGCTTCAACGTAATTTTCAAAACTTCCGTGCCAGTCTATATGGTCAGGAGCGATATTCGTAACGATTGAAACTTTTGAACCTAAATTTTTTTCTGCTCTCGCTAACTGAAAGCTGCTAAGCTCCAAGACAACGGCATCAAAATTTTCTTTTTCGTCAGTGAAATTTGCGCTTGCTGTTCCTAAATTTCCGCCTGCTCCGGCTTTAAGTCCGGCTTTGTTAAGAATATGCCCGGTTAAAGAAGTTACAGTACTTTTTCCGTTAGAGCCTGTAACGCAGATTAAATTTTTAGCTTTTATGTGAGGCAAAACAAAATCAAGTTCGCCTGTAAGTTTTGCTTTTCGTTTTTGAGCTTCGATTAAAATCTCTGACTTCGGCGAAATTCCTGAACTAATTAAAATTTCGTTCGATTCAAAAACTTTTTCAGTGTTTCCGCCTTCTTCAAATTTTATATTGTTTTTTTCAAAAAGATTTTTAATTTCATCATTAATATTTTTCTGCTCGGACACAAAGACTTCATAGCCAAGATTTTTAGCAAGCAAAGCCAAACCTTGACCGCTGACTCCTGCACCGATAACAGAAACTTTATAATTTGGCATAATGATTTTTCCTCCTATTAAAAATTTTTTATTTATCTAATCAACAACATCGACTACTTCGTCGTCAGTTTCGATTTTTGAAAGATTAAGCAAAGTTATTCGATGATCTTCGAGAGCTTCAACTTTGATTTTCCAGCCGCCATACTCGAAAATTTCTCCGGCTTCGGGAAAACTTCCCGATAAAGTTAAGACTAATCCGCCTAAACTTTCAGCGTCTTCGCTTTCAAATTCAGAGCCTAAAGCCTCGCTGAGATTTTCGAGACTTATTCCGCCTTGCACCATATAAGAGCCGTCATCTAATTTTTGAATTTCAGGTGCTTCTTGGTCGTACTCGTCTTGGATTTCGCCTACAATCTGCTCCAAAATATCTTCCATTGTTACAAGCCCTGCGACACCGCCGTATTCGTCAACGATTATAGCTATGTGAATATGCTCGCGGCGCATGTTTTCTAATAGTTCAGCCGTTCTGATAGTTTCAGGAACAAAAATAGGCTTTCGTAATAAATTTCTGACTTCGCAAGTTAAATCAGCGTCTAAAAGATTTTTCAAAGTATCTTTGACATAAAGAATCCCTATAATATTATCCGGGCTTTCTTCATAAACAGGAAGGCGCGAATGACCTTCTTCGATAAAAATTTTTACGGCTTCGGCTAAAGTGTCTTCGGCTTCAAGGGCTATCATGTCCGTTCGAGGGATCATAATCTCATGGACTCGGGTCTCGTCAAAGTCGATTATTCCGTCAATCATTCGCCGTTCACTGGCTTCGAGTGCGCCGCTTTCTTCACCGATTTTCACAAATTGTTCTATCTCGTCGCGGGTTACAAAAACCTGCTGAGTTCCTAAATCAATATGAAGCAAAAAGCCGATAGCCTTAACGCATTTCTTCATAGCCCAAGCTATTGGCGAGATTAAAAAAGCTAAAATTCTTAAAATCGGCGACGCGAAAATCAAAACATTTTCAGAGTAAACCATAGCCGCACTCTTAGGCAAAATTTCGCCGAAGATAACTATTAAAACCGTCATAACCGGGACGACAAAGACAAGAGCATGTGAACCGAAGAGGCCAAGAACAACACTTGAAGCTAAGGCCGACGCTGAAATATTTACGACGTTATTCGCGATTAAGCAGACCGTTAGAGCCTCCTGTGTATCATCAATCAGCCATTGAAACGTAGAATTTAAGAATTTATATTTACCCTGCTCCTGCAAAGTTCGCAGCTTGCCAGTGCCTGTTGCCGTTATTGAAGTCTCTGCGCCGCTGAAAAAAGCTGAAAGCAAAAATAAAATCACAAAGCCTAAAATTATCACGGTCATTTTATTTTGCCTCCGCTAAAATTTTTGACTTTATTTCGTCCTGTTTGCGCCACATTAATTCTTGCTTTTCTTCAGTGTCATGATCATAGCCGAGCAAATGCAAAAATGAGTGAGCAATCATCAAATAAATTGCCTCGCGTTCTTCAAGTTCGCTGTGAAGTCTTTTAACTTCTTCGGGACAAATTACAATATCGCCCAAAGCTAAAACGGGCATGAAAAAATTTTCATCTTTGTCATCATCAAAATTTATTAAAGGGAACGACAAAACATCTGTAGCTTCGTCGACGTTTCTGTATTCGTGATTTAATTTGCGAATTTCGTCAGGCGTCGTGAAAGTTAAAGAAATCTCCGCAAATTCGTAATTTTTTGAGTCGGGGTAGATAGCCGCAAGCTCGTCTTCAAGAACGGCCGCGACCGCGTCAAGATTAAAATCGCTGCTACTATCGCCTTCTGAATCTTCGGGCGTAATGCTCAATGATAACTTCAAAATAAAAAATCTAACCTTTCTAAAATTTAATTCTTAATTCAAGCAAATATTAATTTTATTTTAGTCTTAAAATTATTTTTCTTTAACTATTTTTTTGACTTTTCTTGTATGATACATTGATTGTAATACAGAGCACAACGTTTCTTTAATGACTGCTAAGTCTTTGAAAGTAAAATTAACGCTGTCAAATTGATGTTCGTTAATCTTGCTGTTTATGACTTGAGTAACGATTTTTTCAATCGCGCTGAGAGTTTTTCCTTTTTCTCTGTTTGAGTCGTCGGCTTCAAGTTCTTGAATATTAGCGGCTCTGACGGCTGCTTCTACAGAGTCAACAATCATTAATAAAGCTGTCTCGCGGCTCTGAGGCTTAGGTCCGGGATAACAAAAAGAATCCCATTCGACATTTTCTCCCAAAGATTTTGCTTTGTTATAAAAATACCGTGTGCTTGTAGTTCCGTGATGCTCGGCGATAAAATCTCTGATTCTTTTTGGGAGTTTTGCTTCAAAAGCAAGTTCGAGGCCGTCTTTAACGTGTGAGATTATAGTGATAGAACTTAACATCGGCGACATTTCATCGTGGACGTTGAGACCGCCGTTTTGATTTTCTACAAAATATTGAGGCTTTCGCAGTTTCCCTATATCGTGATAATAAGCTCCTGCTCTGAGCAAGTTTACGTCCATTCCTAATTTAAGACCTACAGCTTCGATCAAGGTCGCTATCGTTAAGCAATGCTGATAAGTACCCGGAGCATTGCGTTGTAAATCTCTAAGCAAAGGGCTTGACGGGTGAGAAAGTTCTCGGAGCGTCAAAATTGAAAGCGTGCCTAAAGAATCTTCAAAGTATTGCAAAATCAACAAAACAAAATGAGTTACAAATAGCTCGTATAAGAAAAATAGTCCTGCTTCCTGCCAAAATTCGCCTAACGGAATAAATAATCTGAAATTATCTTGAACAAACGGAGGCCCTTGAATTGTCCGCATTGACATTTTTATGACAGTCATCAAAGCCGACATTAAAATTACTCGCCCTGCAACTTGACGGCGGGACTCGCATTTTCTCAAAAAATAAAATCCGAACATCGACGAGAAAACTCCGAGTGCCATTAACATAAATTGATGAGCTACAGCCTGCGAAGTTATTATGAAAACGCCTGAGCCTGACGCAGCTATCGATAAGCAAAACGCAAGATAATCAGGCAGACAAAGATAAGCAACAGCCGCAGCTGCTAATGATCCAGCACCGTGAATATCAATTCGAGCAGCAAAAGCCTCGCAGCTCCACGCCGTTAGCATTACAAAAATTACGCACCACCATGTAGGTTTATGTTCGCCTGCTCCTTTGTTCAGGATATTTAATAATAAAGGCAAAGAAAGCACGCATAAAATCACAGTTGCTAATTGAATTACGGGGAAAGTATCTTCAGTATAGCCTTGAAGCCGTAACAAAACTGCGGTCTGCCGCGTAACAACATCGCCTTTGCTTACAATTATGTCGCCGGGTTCTAATTTTCTGTCTATAATAGGAACGTCATTAGCGGCGGCTTTTCGCGATAAAGTCGTTAAGTCATCGTCAAGTTTCACTGTCAAATTTCCGAGACGAGATAAAATTTGATAAATAAAATTAGCTTCGTTCGATTGAAGAGCGGCCTTGTTAATTTCGTTCCATAAAATTGAAGCCATTAATGACGTGTTGTTGCGGAAAACTTTTTGAGCTTCAAGAGCGTCAATATAAGAACTTCCGATTTTGAAAGCATTATTGAGAATTTTTGCTTTTTCTTCGTCGCTGAGTTTTAAGATAGCGTCAAGTAAAGCCTTCGGGAAAATGTCTAAATAAGTCGACTCTTTTTTGCTTGAGTCTTTCATGTCACGCAGAGCTTCAAGACGTCTTTGAAGACGAGTTTTAGCACTGACATCTCTCACCATGACGCCTATAATACTTTCATTGACCATTGAGCGCAGAGAATTAGCTGAAGCCTGATCATCGTAACGCATTTGAGATATTACTCTGTAAGTTTCAGGCGAAGGTTTTCCGACCGTGAAACTATCTCCGCGCCGCGTCAAGACCGCCCATTGAGCTATAACAATAAAAATCCCTGCAACTAATAAAAAAGTCAAAGGGACTATGAATTTCGAGATTGAATTAAAATTGAATTTGCTTTTGTCAAAATTAAAAAAATTTTTCTTGGGCTTATTTTTATTATATTTATATTTCATGCTTAATTCAGTTAGGGGTCAGCGTTTAGGAGCTTAATATACAAAAATAAAAACTCCTCACTTCTCACTCCTAACCCCTCACTGTTTTTTTTCGTATTTTTCGTAGGCTTGGACAATTTTTTGAACGATCTCGTGCCTGACTACATCAGCGTAGCTCAAGTCCATAAAGCCTATTCCTTTAATGCCGCCTAAAATTTCGCGGACCGTGCTTAAACCTGAAAGCGAAGCACCGCCGGGCAAGTCTGTTTGAGTTATGTCGCCTGTTACGACAGCTTTTGAGCCGAAGCCTAAACGTGTTAAAAACATTTTCATCTGCTTGGGCGTAGTGTTTTGAGCCTCGTCAAGAATTATGAAACTTTCATTGAGAGTTCGGCCTCGCATATAAGCCAGCGGCACTATTTCTATAACGCCTTTATCAGCATAACGCAAAAATTTTTCCGGCGATAATAAATCATAAAAAGCATCATAAAGCGGTCTGACATAAGGCTCTACTTTTTCGCGTAAGTCTCCGGGCAAATAACCTAAACTTTCTCCTGCTTCAACTGCGGGACGAACAAGAACGACGCGGTTAACTTTGCCTGCCTTCAACATTGATACGGCTTCACATACTGCTAAATAAGTTTTTCCTGTTCCTGCCGGTCCTGTTGCGAATAAAATAAAATTGTCGCGGATAGCTTTAATATAAGCTCTTTGTCCGGGAGTTTTAGCGCGAATAGGCTTGCCTCTTGCAGTAGTGCAAATTATTTCTGAATATAATTCGCTAAGTTTTAATTCACGGCCTTCTGCGATTGCGTCCATAGCTGCGCGGACATCAGAAATATGAATTTCGTGATCTTTTTCAGCAACGGTTAAAAGCTCATGAATTAAATTTTCTACGATTTTGACAGGTTCAGAATCAGGGCCGCTGACTTTGACGGCCCCGTCTTTTATAGAAATTGAAACTGGATAGCGGGCTTCAATAGCTTTGAAATTCTCGTCATTTTGTCCAGCGAGTCTTGCTAAGACAAACCCATCCCCGCTCAAAGGAATTTCCATAATCATAAATATAAAATTAGTCTAGAATTAAGAAGGAGCTTTTTTAACTCCTACTTCCTAATTCCTAACTCCTAATTGCTTTTACGCCGGGTAAGCCTCCGGGGCTGCCTGAGCTTGAAGTCCTGTATCTCTCTTGTGAACTTTAGCATATTTTTTCGGCAAGAAGTCTTTAGCAACCTGCGGGAACATGATCCAAGTTAAAGCGTCTTCGGGTTCTGTTGCCCAAGGTTTGCAGTCTTCACGAGCCTGTTCCATTTCAGGAGCGATTTTCTCGCCGGGTCTGCATGTGATAGGCTCTTCGTTGCCGATAGCTAACTTCTGAACTTCAGGGTCTACAGGTGCGGGCGGTTGACCATAGTAACCTAAGAAATACTGACGGATTTCTTTCGGAAAACTCTTCCAGCGGCCTCTTAAAACGTTCACAGTAGCCTGAGTTCCGACCATCTGGCTTGACGGAGTAACAAGCGGAGGATAACCCATAGCTTTGCGAACGACAGGAACTTCGTTAAGAACGTCCTCAAGTTTATCGATAGCGTTCATTTCTTTTAACTGGTTGACCATGTTTGAATACATGCCGCCAGGAATCTGATAGCGAAGAATATTGATATCGACGCCTGCGATTTCGGGCAATAAATTTTTATATTTATCACGAAGTTTCTTAAAGTGATTGCAGATTGGGAGCAAGTCATCAATTTTAATGCCTGTGTCGTATTCAGAACCTGCTAAGGCTGCGACGATTGACTCAGTTGGCGGCTGGCTTGTTCCGAGAGCGAACGGTGAAATTGCTGTGTCGACGATTTCTGCGCCTGCTTCAATTCCTGAAAGATAAGCCATGCTTGCAAGACCTGTTGTGTAATGGCTGTGAAGTTCAACAGGAATATCAACTTTTTCTTTGATTGCTTTGACTAATTTAGCGCAGTCTATCGGTCCGATTAAACCGGCCATGTCTTTAATAGCGATTGAGTCCGCTCCCATTTCCTGCATCTGCTTGGCCATGTTCGCAAAAGTATCAAGAGTATGAACAGGCGAGAGAGTATAACTCATGCAAAGCTGAAGGTGAGCACCTTCCTTTTTAACTTGGTCAGCAGCGACTTCAACGTTTCTTAAATCGTTAAGAGCATCGAAGCAGCGAATAATATCAATTCCGTTTCCGACGGCCTTTTTGACGAACTCGCGGACAACATCATCAGCATAATGACGATAGCCGACTAAGTTCTGGCCGCGAAGAAGCATTTGAAGTTTAGCTTTTTTAACTCTTGCACGGATAAGTCTTAATCTTTCCCACGGGTCTTCGTCAAGGAAACGCATTGCCGAGTCAAACGTAGCTCCTCCCCACATCTCTAAGGCCCAGTAGCCTGCATTGTCCATATATTCAAGTACCGGGAGCATATCTTCCGTTTTCATTCGTGTTGCGATTAAAGACTGATGAGCATCACGCAAAGCCGTTTCTGTGATACGTACTTTTGGCATAAAAATTTTTTCCTCCTAATTGAAAATTTTTTATTTGAAATTTTGCTTGTAATTATACAATAAAAAAAGGGGTCTAAACCCCTTAACAGTAATTTACGCGATGAAAAATTTAGATTTTACTTTTTATAATCTTTCGTGAGAACTACGCCGACCTGTTTAGCGTCTTCGTAAGGCTCTGAAAAGTCCGTGAAAAGTTTTCTCTCTTCATTTACCGTTATACCTGCGCAAATCATATCGACTTTTCCGCTGTTCACAGCCATGAATAACGAGTCAAACGGGTAAGCAATGATTTCAAGTTCCATATCGAGTTTCCCAGCGATTAAAGCGCACATTTCAATGTCAATTCCTGTGTAGCCGTCGCCGACTTTAATATCATAAGGAGGAAAGCCTGACTCAGTTCCTAAATATAACTTGCCGCCCTTCGCGCCTTTGTGTAAATCAATATCTTCCGGTTTGGCCGCTGTAGGGTCTTCTTTGTATTTCAACATAATAGCTTCGAGTGAACCGTCAGCTTTGATTTCAGCAAGAGCTTTGTTGACTTTCTCTAATAATTCTTTGTTGCCCTGCTTAAAGCCTATAGCATATTGTTCGACCGTGAGAGGCTTCGGTAAAATCGTCAAGACTTCAGGATCGTTCTTGTAAAATTGAACTGCCGGAGCTTCGTCCATGATAGCGGCTTCAATCTTGCCGACTTTGAGGGCTTGGATAACATCCGTAGCTTTTTCGTAAGTCGTGAGCTGTTCTTTAGCTTTTTCTTTCAGCATGTCTTTCGCAAGACCTTCGGCGATTGTTCCTCTTTGAGTTCCGATTTTATAATTTACAAAATCGTCCGGCGTTGAAATGTTCAAGCCGTCAGCGAATGAAATTCCCGCGCTTAATGCCATGATAATTAATGCTGCAAAAATTTTTTTCATGATTTTATTTCTCCTGCTTCAAAAAATATTTTTAACTCGCGGAATATTTTACATGAAAATTTCAAAATGTAAATATATTTTCATTAATTAATTTTTAAGTAAACTTTTATTTCATAAAATTGACTGAGTTGGGAACGAAATTTTGATTACGTGCTAAAATATTTTTAGGGGTAAATTTCAAAATGTTAATATTCTATCAAGATAAAATTCTCATAAAAAATAAAATTTATAATTTCAGCGAAGACTATATAAACTCACAAACGAATCTGAAAATTTTAGACTCATCAAAAAATCTTCCGGCTGTATGGCAAAATCTTCCGGCTTGGATTGACGTTGATGAAATTAAACTTGAAAATGACGAAAAATTATTAACTTTGCGCGAGTTTCTTCACGAAAATGACGATGAGGCTATGACGATTGTCAGCAAGGCTTGGCAATTCCGCAACTGGCTCAAGAATATAAAATTCTGTTCTCATTGCGGCGGAGCTTTAATCCCTAACGAAAATGATTACGGACGAAAATGCGAAGCTTGCGGCTTGACTTTTTACGCGCCTATCTCTCCGGCTGTGATTATAGCGATTGAACGGGATAAAAAATTATTGCTTGCTCATAATACGGCTTGGCCTGAAAGCCGCTACAGCATAATCGCGGGCTTTGTTGAGCCAGGTGAACGGCTTGAAGAAACAGTTAGACGTGAAATTAGTGAGGAAGTTTCAATCGAAGTTAAAAATATAAAATATTTTGGTTCTCAGACTTGGCCTTTCCCTAATTCTTTGATGTTGGGATTTACGGCTGAATATGAAAAAGGCGAACTTAAACCTGACGGCGTAGAAATCTCACGCGCAGATTTTTATTCGCCCGACGAAATCATAAAAATGAATCTTCCTAACCATGAGAGCATAGCAAGGAAACTAATCGAAAATTTTTTAGCGACGCATTAATTTTTTCCGTAATGCCCGAAACATTCTTATCGGCGATACAATATAGGGAAAATTCCGCTTGAGGACTGAACGCCAATTTTTATAGACTTCAGTTTTGTGTTGTATTATGACATTCTGAAGCTTTACGGCATTTTCAAAAAATTCGTAGTGTTCAGGATAATATTTTTTGATGATTTTCCTGATGTCGTTCAAATCTTCTTCAAGCATCGGAGTAGCACACGGGAAAATATATTTATCATAAAAGAACGGTACAGCGTCCCACGCTACGACAAGACTCTGAAAAAGATTGCCGATGTATTTCCTCGTATCGTCTGTGATTTTGAAAGCTCCGATATTTGCAAAATAAGAATCATAATCGGACACGGGCATTAATTTTTCATCAGATACAACATTTGAAAATAAATATCGGCAGGCTAAGTCATTCTCCCGCAGACTTAAAAGCGGCAACGAAATATCATGAAGCACTACCCACGAATCTTGGTTCATAAAAGGCAGAACACAAAGAAAATTTAACGTCTCCCAAGGGTGAATATGAGCGGTATCGAGTACGAGCAAATCAAATTTTGTACCCCCCCCCCACGTTCTCGATAAATTTCGAGACATCGCCGCCGCGAAAGACTCGCCAGTTATCTTTTTTAAGATACGAAAATTTTTCATCAACGATATAGCCTGAAGGTTTATCAATATCATTGCCGTAAAATTTTTCGCAGTAATCGATAGAGGTCAAACGCGAGTCTAAATCTTTGATAGCGTTCAAGATTATTGCGCTGCCACCACCGTGCGCTATGCCTACTTCAAGAATATTTTTCGGCTTTAAGTAACGCACAGCACCATTGAGAAAATATTTCTCATTCTTTTGCATTTGCGAGTACGGAGAAACTTTATCAAAAATTTCATCGAGGCGTTCTCGTTCAAAGTCTTCAAATTTAATTTTATTATTCATGATTTTTTTTAGCGAACGAGGCAAGGTTTCTTGCTGTCGAACTTCCAATTAGGGATTAAAAACTGCATTGCTTCAGCGTCGTTGCGGTCATGCGACGGGAGTTTATTATAAAGCGCGTTAGCTTCTTCGAGTCTCTTCATGTTTAATTTCACGCCGAGTCCCGGACGTTCAGGAACTTCAAGATAGCCGTCAATGATTCGCGGAGCGTCGTCTAATAAATTCTGTCCGTCCTGCCAAATCCAATGAGTGTCAAGAGCGGTAGGTTTGCCTGGTGCTGCTGCTCCGACCTGAGCAAATGCCGCGAGAGTAATATCAAAGTGATTATTTGAATGACTGCCCCACGTCAAGCCCCAATCGTTTAATAATTGAGCAATTCTAATTGAGCCTCCGAAGCCCCAAAAATGCGGGTCAGCTAAAACTATATCAACAGACTTTAACGCAGCAGAATGATAAAACTGTCGCCAGTCCGTCGCGATCATGTTCGTAGCTACGGGAAGTTTTACGGCGTTCTTAAACTCGGCCATGATCTCACGACTCGAATAACCCGACTCAGGGCCGCAAGGGTCTTCGATGTAAGTCAAAACATTTTCGAGAGGCTTGCAAAGTTCGATGGCTTCAGCAAGGCTCCACGCTCCGTTAGGGTCAATGTTAATTCGTCCGTTCGGAAATGCTTTTTTGAGAGCGCAAACGGCTTTCATTTCTTCAGAGCCAGCTAATACGCCGCCTTTTAATTTGAAATTCCTGAAGCCGTATTTTTCGTGAAGACATTGAGCCTGCTCAACTATAGCTTCAGGCGTGAGCATTTCTTTGCGGCGCATTTTGAACCATGAATCAGAACTTGAACTTTCGTCAATATAATCTAATTTTCCGGCGGCTTTATTTTTATCGCTGACGTAGAAAAGATAGCCTAAAGTTTCGACTTTATCGCGTTGTTTGCCGTCGCCTAATAAATCACACATTTGAAGGCCAAGAGCCTGACCTAATAAATCAAGCAAAGCACACTCAATAGCCCATTCAGCTTTGACAACGAATTTTAATTTAGAGATGTCGAGAGATTGAATCCCTTCGCCATCGTCTTCTTTAGCGCGCTTCGTGTGTTTATGAATCGAGTCTAAAATGCTTCGATATTTTCCGACAGGCTGACCGACTACAAGACTCTCACAAGCTCTCAATGCCTCGCAAGTGTAATCGCCTCCATGAATTTCGCCGATGCCTTGATGTCCTGCGCTGTCTTCAAGAATTACTATGTTGCGTGTAAAAAACGGCGCATGAGCTCCTGAAAGAGTCATCAACATGCTGTCATAGCCCGCGACGGGAACAACTTTCATAGATTTTACAACAGGTGTTGAGCCGTAAGTGCTCATAAAATTTTCACTCCTTAAAAAAATTTTTTATGGGAACTATTAATAATTATATAATGCTTCGTGAAAAATTTTAGATTAGGACATCGCCGAATGCTTGTCGAACTTCTTCAGAGTCTTTTCCGGATATTGTCCTTCCGGTGGCCTGCTCGATAGCTTTTAATAGCTTTTTTGAACGCTCAATAATGAAGCCTTGAAATTTATCATTCCTCAACAGGTCGTGGTTAATCCAATGTGTTTCGACATAGCCATCTAAATCGGACGACATTACAGAGCCTTTCTTTTCGAGTTTTCCAAGATATACGGACGGA
>JAFVEW010000017.1 GCA_017475805.1 Synergistaceae bacterium
ATTGATTTAATCGCTCGCGGCGTTGAGGGTATCCACCTTTACACTATGAATCAGGCCGACACGGTGAGACGGATTGATCTTGGGATTCGTTCAGTTCTTTACACGAAACGCTTTTAATGCAAGTAGGAATTAAAAATCACTCCTCACTAATTATAGACGCTTTAAGATATATGAAAGTTCCGCCTGCTTCACAGGATTCTGAATTAAAAGAAACTTTGAGGCGGGCTTTTGATTCTCTTGAAAAGTTTATGACTCCGCGCTGTGTTTTCGGGAGATTTTTTATAAAAAAGTTTGATAATTATATTGAAATTGAAGGCGCGAATTTTTTCAGCAAAGATATAGCGCGACTCACTTCACGTTCAGACGAATGTTATTTATTAGCGGCAACTTTAGGCCATGAAGTTGACAGACAGATTTTAATAGCTCAACAAAAAAATATGCTTGACGGCCTTGCGTTAGATGCCTGTGCTTCCGTTTATATTGATGAGTTCATAGATGATTTTATAAAAAATGAAATCAAACCGGGCCTTAAAGACGGAGAATTTTTAACTTCGCGTTTCAGTCCCGGCTACGGTGATTTGAAAATGAATGTTACAGAGGACATAATAACAATATTAAATGCCACGAAACGAATCGGGCTTTCAGTTACAAATTCGCTCATGATGACTCCGATTAAATCCGTAACGGCGATAATAGGGGTCGCGAAAAAAAATAATAAAACTGAGCTATCTTAGTTTTCTTTTCTTGTTTTCTTACCGCTGCGGTAAATTTCCATTACAGCTTCGACGAGTTTATAAACATCAGGCTTTAGAACATGGACAATTTTTAGGCTCTCTGCACGTTCGAGCAAATCTTTAACCATAATCGACGAGAATAAAATTACAGGCATCTCGCTAGTTCTCGAATCTTGCCGCAAAGTTTCAACGAGGCTTAAACCGTCAAGCAAAGGCATTTCAATATCAGAAACAAGCAAGTCAAAATTCTCGCCCTGATCCAGCAATAATTTTCGCGCTTCAACTCCGTCTTTAACGGGATAAATACTCGTGAAGCCGGATTGTTTAAGAACGTCGCAAGTCTGTTGACGGAGCAGCGGCGAGTCATCTGCTACAAGAATATGGAAGTCTTCAACGTGACCTAATTGCTCTTGATAATTATTTAATTTTTGCTGATCGAACATGTGTTCAGCTACGGCCGGAGCAGTCTCTTGAATAATAGCCTCGTAATCTAAAAGCAAAATATTTCGTTCGTCTCGTTTAATAATATATAAAACCCATTTTAATGAAACTCCGCGCATTTTCGACGAGTCTAAATCTTCGGCGTTGACCTGCCTTATCCTTTCGACACCGTCAACTAAGAAGCCGAGTTTAATATCATTAAATTCAACGACCATAACTTTAGTAAGGTGCATAGGCACGTTAGAATGAATGCCTAAAAATATTCTTAAATCTATTAAAGGCAACAGAGCGTCGCGCAGGGTAGTTATTCCGACAAAAGACGGCGTTTTAGTCGGGATTGGGCGACAGCCTGTCCAGCGTAAAATTTCGCGGGTTTTGTTTACGTTTATGGCGAAAGCGTCTTTGCCGAGCGTGAAGACAACAACTTCCCATTTTCGGCTTGCCGCTTCGACATTTCTTTTTTCTTCCATTTTTTAATTCAAAGCAGATTACTGCTTTTAACCCTCCCGTTTTTATTTTTATAAAATCTGAGAAATTAATTTACATTATAATCTATTATCGAATTAAAGTTAGGATTTAGAAATTGAGTTTTTTCACTTCTAATTCCTAACTTCTAATTAATTAATTTAAGTATTCAAGCAATAACGGACTTAAAATTTTTATATAAGTTCCTTTCATTCCGAGACTGCGGCTTTCAATTAAACCTGCGCTTTCAAGTTTTCTTAAAGCATTAACAATAACGCTTCTTGTAACGCCGACTCTGTCAGCAACTTTTGAGGCAACTGCTACGCCTTCCATGCCGCCAAGTTCGGCAATAATATGCTTCATGCTCGCAAGCTCTGAATATGATAAAGCCCTGATTGCCATTTGAACACTTAAACTGTTTCGCGAATTTTCTTCAAGAATTTTCGCACGTTCATTCAAAATTTGAATCCCTGCGATCATTCCTAAATATTCAGCTAACAAAACATCTTCAATCAAGAACGGCGCGTGAAATCTCACAAGCATTATAGTTCCAAGTCTTTCAGCACTTGCAGCGATTATAGGCACATACATTAAATGTTTTTCAGGACGTTCGCCGTCATAATCGTCG
This sequence comes from Synergistaceae bacterium, assembly GCA_017475805.1. The sequence continues at coordinate 2,269 of JAFVEW010000017.1, forward strand.
TCAAATAAAAAAGCGTCCTCGTCATGAATTTCAGAATCGCGGCATCTGTTCATTTTTTCGACGTACTCATCAGGCATAACGCCATCCTCGAAACTTTCTAAAAGGGCTTTTGATTTATATTCAGGAAGCCAATAATATCCTAATAAATCGCCATCGCTGTTTACAACATAAACATTAGCGTTTGAAAACTCCGAGAGCATTTTTGAAAGTTTTGTGTAGTCAAGAGGCTCTCCTTTTTGTTTAGCTTGAAAGGCGCGATTGACAAAGCGGGTTTTTTCAAGCAAGGCGTTTAGAGCTTCGTCAATATCAGCCCGCCGTTCTCTTTCGTGGCGCAATGAAATTTTAGTCATGATTAATTTTCTCCTAATTCAAAATAATAAAGGAATTAAGAAATGTTTTTTTACTTCCTAACTCCTAACTCCTAATTCCTACTTGTTTATAACAGGTATCGTCTAATATCACGGTTTTCGACAAGGCCGCTTAATTTTTCCTTGACCATTTCGCCCGTGATTTCAATTTTTTCTTTGTCCATGTCGCTGACACTGAAGCTGATTTCTTCTAATAATTGCTCCATCATAGTGTGAAGACGGCGCGCACCTATGTCTTCCATTTCGGAATTCATTTTGTGAGCAAGTTTAGCGATTGCTTCAGTGGCTTCTTTCGTGAACGAAAGCTCCGTGCCTTCGGTCGATATTAAAGCCTCGTATTGACGGATTAAACTATTTTCAGGTTCAGTCAAAATCTGCTGTAAATGTTCCCAGCTTAAAGGCTCAAGCTCGACTCTAATCGGGAAACGTCCCTGAAGTTCGGGGATTAAATCCGAAGGTTTGACACCGCTAAAAGCTCCTGCTGCGATAAATAAAACATGGTCAGTTTTTACCGGGCCGTAACGGGTTTGAACTACGGAGCCTTCAACGATAGGCAATAAATCACGCTGGACTCCTTCGCGGCTGACATCGGGACCGTGAGAGCCTCCGCCTTTGACGACGACTTTGTCAATCTCATCAAGAAAGACGATGCCGTCTTCTTGAGCTAAGTCTAATGCTTCTTTTGCCATTGCTTCAGCGTCGATTAATTTTTCAGCTTCTTCCTGCTGCAAAATTCTCATTGCCTCTTTGACTTTCATATGACGTTTTTTAGTTTTCTTTGGCATTATGCCGCCGATAACTTCAGTGATATTAATTCCCATGACGTCCATTCCGGGAGCTGAAAAAATCGGAGGAGTTGCGCCGCTGTCGTTGACTTCGATTTCTACGTCCTTATCATCAAGTTTGCCGTCGCGGAGCATTTTCAAAAATTTTGTTCTCGTTCGTTTATATTTCTCTGCTTCTTCGGGAGTCTCTTCAGGCTCGTTATCATTATCTCCGTCATCAGATTTATCCGCAAAAACTTTCATGAAGTCGGGCATAGAAAATTTTTTCTCGCGCTTCGGCAAAAGAGCATCAAGGAGTCTTTCTTCAGCATGTTCTCTCGCCGGGTCTTGAACTTCCTCAATCATTCTCTTGCGAACCATTGAGACTGCGAACTCTGTCAAATCGCGGATGATAGTTTCAACGTCGCGGCCGACATAGCCGACTTCAGTAAATTTCGTAGCTTCGACTTTAACGAACGGAGCATTAGAAAGAGTTGCGAGCCTTCTTGCGATTTCAGTTTTTCCGACGCCTGTAGGCCCTACCATTAAAATATTTTTTGGCATGATTTCGTGGGCAATTTCCGGCGGCAAAGCTCTGCGTCTGATTCTATTTCGTAAAGCAATAGCAACGGCGCGCTTGGCCTTATCTTGTCCGACGATATAGCGGTTTAGGTGTTCGATAATTTTTGACGGTGTTAAATCTGATTTAATTAATTTTTCCATAAGTTTATTTATCTCCAAGTGTTTCGACAATAATATTATTGTTCGTGTAAATGCAAATTTCTGACGCAAGCTCAATGGAACGTCTTGCGATTTCTTCTGCTGACATTTTTGTAGCCTCAACTAAAGCCCGGCCTGCAGCGAGAGCAAAGCCTCCGCCTGAGCCGATAGCTGCAACATTTCCTTCGGGTTCTAAAATGTCGCCTGCGCCGCTTAATAATAGAGTCATTTCAGTGTTAGCTGCGAGCATCATGGCCTCAAGTTTTCGCAAAACTTTATCCATTCGCCATTCTTTAACGAGACGCACTGCGCCTTTCATTAAGTCGCCTTTTTCCTGTTCGAGGCAGTTTTCAAATTTTTCAAGCAAAGTCATAGCGTCGGCTGTCGAGCCTGCGAAGCCTGTTAAAATTTTCCCGTCTAATAACGGTCTGACTTTCCGCGCCGTAGATTTTACGACCTGAGACCCTAAAGTTACCTGACCGTCTCCGGCCATTGCTACACGTGAGCCTCTTCTCACGCATACTATTGTAGTTCCATGAAACAGATTAATCATTCCTTTTTTAATTTTTAATGTTTAATAATATCTCATTTGCCGCTATTTTTGAAATATTTTTATTAAATTAAAAATTTCGTGTTACAATAAGCAAACAAAAAATTTTTGAATATTTATAAAGAAAATTTAATTTTTTCAACTACATTTTCAACTACAAAAATCTTAAAATTTTTTCGCAATCATCAAAATTGATAAAGATAAAACGAAAATTAGAATTTCAAAATTAAAATCGGCCTCGTATGCTATAATTTCAAACATAAAAGCACATACAGCAATTTAATTTATTGCCAACTTTTTTTAATTAACCCGGAAAGCGCGCAACGCTTCCAGTGTGCTTTGGCTAAAAGCTAAAGGCTAAAGGCGCATACAGCAAAACTTTAGGCACGAGTAGATGTAAAAATCTGCGGATAAAAAACTGCGCCTTGTCTTTCAAATTTTAAGTCTGCGACGCTTTAACTTAAGGAGTTTTAATAATGCTTGAATATCTTAAAAACGAAGCCAACAAAACTTTAACTGAAAATTTAGCAGCAACTTATAAATCTACGCTTTCAGATTGCCTTGATTTATTCGCAACTGTCGGAGCTTTACGAAACGCCGACGATAACGAAATTCAAAAAAGATTCATGCGTGCTTTCATAGAGGATAAAAATTTAGCTTTGAAGATTGCTTTTTATGCCCGTGATGTTCGCGGCGGTCTTGGTGAACGTAGAGTCTTTCGCGTGATTTTAGAATGGCTTGCGGAAAATTCGCCGTCTTCAATAATAAAAAATATAAAATTTATTCCAGAGTTCGGACGTTTTGATGATTTATTAGCGTTATTAAAAACGTCGTGTGAAGAAGATACGATAGATTTTATAAAATCTCAGCTTGAAAGCGATATTAAAAGCGAAACTCCGTCGCTTTTAGCAAAGTGGCTGCCGTCGATAAATGCTTCGGACAAAATTACAAGACGCCGCGCAAGAAGTCTCGCGAAATTTTTAGGAATGGATTATAAAAATTATCGTCAAACGCTCTCGAATTTAAGAAAGAAAATAAAAATCATAGAGAATAATTTACGCGAAAAAGATTACACTTTCGATTATTCAGCGCAGCCTTCAAAAGCTATGCTTAAATATAGACAGGCTTTTATCCGCAACGATAATGAACGCTATAAAAAATTTTTAGGCGACGTTGCAGCAGGCAAAGCAAAAATCAATACTGGAACTTTAACGCCTTATGAAATTATTTTGCCGCTCGTAGGGCAACGCGAAGAATTTTCGCCTGAAGAATTAAAATCTCTCGACGTAACTTGGAACGCTCAAGAAGATTTTACTCACGGAGAAAACGCTATTGCTGTTGTCGACGGCTCAGGCTCGATATATCGGCTTGACGGTATAATTTCTCCGATTTCTGTAGCTTTGTCGCTTGGAATTTATTTTGCCGAACGCAACAAGGGTAAGTTCAAAAATCATTTCATAACTTTTTCACAGAAACCGCAGCTTGTAGAGATTAAAGGCGAAAATATTTTCGAGAAAGTAAATTACTGTCAGACTTTCAATGAAGTTGCAAACACTGACATTCAAAAAGTCTTTGAATTAATATTAAAAACGGCCGTTAAAAATAATCTGCCTCAAAGCGAAATGCCAGCGACGATTTATATAATTTCAGATATGGAATTTGACTATTGCACAGAAAACGCAGATTTAACGAATTTTGAATACGCAAAAAAAATTTTTTCTGAGCATGGATATAATTTACCTAAAATTATTTTCTGGAACGTCGATAGCCGCAATGCTCAGCAGCCCGTTACGATGAACGAGCAGGGAGTTGCTCTTGTAAGCGGAACATCGCCGCGAATTTTCTCAATGATAACGGCCGGAAATGTAACGCCTTTAGAATTTATGCTTCAGATTTTGAATTCACCGCGTTATGAAGGTATCATTGCCATTTAGCATGGACAATAAAATAAAATATTTGCTTTTCTGTTTGCTAAAAAAAATCTAATGATATAAAATTACGAGAGTTGTTTGCGGACGTAGTTCAACGGTAGAGCGTCAGCTTCCCAAGCTGAATGTTGCGGGTTCGAATCCCGTCGTCCGCTCCATTTGTGCGCTCTTATCAGTCGTCATCATGTTTTCTTATCACGATTTTATCATTCAAATTTCTCAACCGTAACTAAAACCGTAGATAATTCTTTCGCTTGATTTTTATCTACGGTCGCATTAGCTAAATCCTTTCGCCGTATATGTTTATGTGAATTGTTATCCCCCTCCCCTCATTGTTCCATTGTTCATAACGTTCACGCTGTAGGAGCTATTTTCACCGTTATGGGCTTCAATTGTCGCTGGCGTTGGCGTCTTCTCCGCGCCCGTGATAGCCTCCTCCGCCATGCGCAACATCATCAAGGCTATATTTTTCTCTTGTTCACTCCCGATATTTGCTACGTGTTGCGCATTATCAACAACACTACCCCAGTATCCTACGCCTAATTCAAAAGGTTTCTTCAGGTCATATTCTCTTTGTGTCGAGAACAGCGGGTTTTTATTTTTAACTTTTTCTTTAATGTCTTCATCATTAATAGGTAAGGAACTCAAACTTTCAAGTAGCTGTTTCAATGGTTGCTCTGGCGTTTCACTATCGGTTAAACCTATTAAATAATCAACTTATGTATTTAAGAGTTCCGCCATTTTTTTTATTTCCTCACTTTTAGGACTTGTTTTTCCCGTCTCCCAACGGCGAACAGTCATATAAGAAACCCCTAATAAATCTCCTAACTGTTCTTGTGTTAATCCTTTTCTTTTTCTAAGTACTCTAATTCTCTCTGAAATATTCATGTGTTCACCTCTTAATTTATGATACAAGGCAGTCCTATTTTTTTGAAGTACTGCTATGTCCTAATTATAGTAAAAAAATGTATCACTCATCTTGACATTCTTAGAAATTTGTTTATAATGTGGCACATAAAGGTACTAAATAAGTCCTAAATAGGACTGAGTAAATTGAAAATCAATCGACAATGCCACGCAAGGCGGCGTGAGTTCACGAAGCAAGAAAAGCAGGCGCACATACAAGGCAACAATTGAGCCTCCCGCAAGGGTTGTAGAGGAGAGGAGGGGAGATTTATGTTGAATTATTCTATTGAAATTAACAGCATTAACGGCGTTATTAATTGGTCAATCAATACACGTGCGCCAAGTGTGAAAGAAAATGACGCTGACACAAACTATTTAATCAGCGTCATAAATGAACTTCAAAACTCACTTAAAAAACTTCAGCGACTTTACCCTGAAAAAACAAGTGAGACGGAATAACGGAGGAATTTAATGAAGTTTGAAATTAATTTTGCTTATGATGATTTCTTAAATAAACCTCGAATTGAATGGACAGCTAATGTAATCGAATATGAAGTGAACAATGCCGCCGAATGTATAAGCGACATCGTTCAAAAAGTTTTAAGTCCCAAAAGAGGAACTGACAGCCAACAAGAGAAAATCAGCGTTGACATAGAAAAAATCCGTACCCTGCTAAGGGTATTAATTCAAGCAGAATACGAATTTAATACAAGTAATAACTTATGGGTTACTGACAGGCCGGATTTAGTTCCAGCTGAGATTAAATTTGAAACTGATTTCACAAAGATAAGCGAACTTATCAGCGAACAAATCGCTGAATGGGAAAAACTTGTCGGCAACCATAGTCAAGATTGTCCCGTATGCGAGAACTGAAATAATGACCTATAGACGGAGCGTTCATGAGTTCAAAGTGAACATGCTCAGGCACGTTGGAATATTGATAAACACTCCTTTTATTAATAAACTCGACTTCAAGAAGTTTTTTGTTTTTATCATATTCAACGCTTTTTAGGTCAGTTGAATCAACAGGTATTCGTTCCATTTTCATCACCTCCCTTGTTGAGATTTTCATATTGTAGCAGGGGAGATTTTTAGGCAAAGGCCGAAACGGGCTTTATTCACACGCGTCTTTCGTCTTGTGTGCAGTTTAGAGGGGCGCAAAAAATAAGCCCGTCCGAGTGTAGGGCACTCGCTGACGATGGCCGTCAGATTTTTAATTTACGGAGGTTTTTATTATGGTAGTAGACAAGTTCAAAATCACCTACGATGAAGTAGGACGCATGGGAATTGACATTCACCAACTCTATAGCATTTTTGAAGCGAACACAGAGCTTTCTTTCGATGAGTGGTGGGAATATATGAAATCCTCTCACCTTGCTGAAAATGAGGATTTCATTAACGAGTGGGTAACCCTCGAAGCGGCAAAGGACATTTGCCAATACGAAATCCTGAGGCTTGCCGAAGAACACGACTTTGCTGACCCTATATTTTTCTGCTACATCACTGAGGAGATGTTGTCAGCAAGTGAATATGCAGAAAAGCCGCAATGTCAAATAGTTTTGTCAATAACATTGGGATTGGCATAATGAAGTTCCTTAAAGAGGTTAGGGGTGAGAATAATGGATAGTGGATTACAAATTTTCAAGCATGGCGATTTTACGGCACGCACAATCACGGACGACAACGGCGAGATTTGGTTTGTCGCTAAAGACGTCGCACAAGTTCTCGGTTATCCTGAGGCTTCAATAAAGCAAATGGCAAATTTAATTCGGCCAGTGCCGGATTTATGGAAGGGTCTTAAACGGATTATGACCCCTGGCGGAGAGCAAGAAATGACGTGTTTATCGGAACAAGGGCTTTATTTCTTCTTAGGACGGTCAGACAAGAAAGCCGCGCTCCCGTATCAGATGTGGGTTGCCGGTGAAGTTGTGCCGTCAATCAGAAAACACGGATTTTACGCGACACCTCAGACCGCAGAACAAATTATCGCCGACCCTGACACGTTCATAAAGGTTCTTACTGCATTAAAGGAGGAAAAAACAAAAGTCGCGGCACTCACAGCAAAGGTCGAAGAAGGCCGCCCGAAGGTGATTTCGCCGACGCTGTAAGTGCGAGCGAGGATTGTATTCTAATCGGAAATTTCGCCAAATTGCTTGGTCAGAACGGAATTAACATCGGACAGACACGCCTGTTCGCATGGTTCAGGGAAAACGGCTGGCTTATGAACACATGGGACGGCAGACGCAACACGCCGACCCAAAAAGCGATAAACAGCGGTTTCTTCAAAACGAAAGAAAACGTCAACTACGTGAACGGTGAGCTTAGGATATTTTCTCCAACGCCACTACTCACAGGAAAAGGACAAAGGTTCTTCATGGACGGTTTTCTGTCTGGAAGATTTCACTTGTAGGAGGAATTATGGCAGACAATGAAACTTTTGGCAAGCGGCTCGCAAGGCTTAGGAAAAAAGCAGGCATTACGCAAGAGAAACTCGCTGAAATGCTTGACGTTTCTTATATGACGGTCAGACGGTGGGATTGGGGGAAAAACGCTCCCCGTCTTGACGAAGCTAAGAGAATTGCCGCCGCGCTGAACGTGAGCGAAGAGGAATTATTGAACGGAGCACCCGAGCAAGGAGGCTGGGTGCTTCAAATTAAAATCGCAACTGAGATTAAGGAGAAAATTATAGATATGAGAGCGAACAAAGTACCAACAATTTCAGAACTTACCTGTACGCCCAGCGGCGGAGGTTTCACGCTTTACGGGGATTATGAATTATGGACGGATAAGAAGAAAGTCAAAGCCTTGATTAAGCAGTTATTAGCGGGGCGCGACTTAATCTTAGCCAACGGGAAGGCATTAGGAGGGATTAAGGAGGAAAAATAACTATGGAAGAACTTGCGCTTTTTTTAGGAA
>JAFVEW010000223.1 GCA_017475805.1 Synergistaceae bacterium
GCTCCGAACAAAGTCGAAACGGCAAAATATTTATCTGACCGATTGGGCGTTACGACCGTAATTAAAGAGCAGGAGAGCATTTCGTTTCAAGGCGGAACGGGAATTTTTGCCAAAAAGAGTGTAACGAAGTCCCAGCAGGAAGTTCAGAGAGCCGTCTTAACGCCTGACGAAATTATGAGATTGCCCGGACCTGTTAAAGACGTGAATCAAAATATCGTAGAGCCAGGCGACATGTTGATTTTTTCGGCAGGATTCCCTCCGATTTACGGAAAACAGATTTTATATTTCCTCGACAAGATTTTTTCAGAACGCTCAAAGATTGACGCTCCTGAGAAAAGCGATGTTATCAGGCTTGAATTGGCGGCTTAAAATCGAATTTCTGTTTAAGATTTTCTGAATTAACGAGGCATGAAACATTAACTTTTTTCGCGGAATAGCATGGCGTTAGAGGATAAAATCTTTGAGGAATATTTTTTTTGAAAATTGCGAGGATTCTTTTTTGTGGACGTACCGATATGTCCCTGATATCTTCGCGGAGGGCAGTGTTGGGAATGTAATAATTATTTTCTTTTACAAATCCCATGCAGGCGTAAATATTTCCTGCGACTTTTTCAGTGAAAAGCACGGACTTCGTAAAATCATAAGTTCCGACCATTTTGGCGCATGTCTGAATTTTCATAAGTTGCGGAAGTATGGATAATTTCATGTCCGTAGTGCCGTTATCGGCAAATGAAAAATCCGACGGGCTTAATTTTCCACGCAGACATCTTTCGTAAAAGTCAACGCTTCCGCCAACGCGCTCCTCGAAAATTTTAACGCCTGTCAAATGTAAAAAATTTCTTGGAAGAAAAGAAGCCTCGAAAAATTCGGGGGATTTTTCCGCTCCAAAGATAAAAAGCAGATTTTTATTTTCTAAATTTTCGTTATAAAGTTTTGCACATTCAGTAATAACCTTTATGGCGTTTTCTTTTTTCATAAAAAATTTCCTTTCAAAATTCTAAAAGGGAGCGAACACACCTCAGCGTATCACGCTCCCTTTTAATGGCTGATTTTTCTGCTGTCCGCCAGCGGTCGGCACATAAGTCCGACAGGAACACAGATTTTTCAGTTGTCTGCCAACGACCGACACATAAGTTCGGCAAGTATTTCGGATTTTAGGTGTCAGCCCACCAACGAATTAAATTCATTAAAATAAATTATATCTCATAAACTAAAAATATGTTTTTACAAAAATTCCGTATTCATCTTTTATCAGCATATTTTATATTTTCCCGACAAAATATTTTCAGAACGCTCGAAATGACGCGCCTGAGAAAAGCGATGTTATTTATGAAAAAGCGGCGCAATTAATGATAATAGTTTATAATTGATTACGAGTTTTTAAGAACTCGTATGTGATATAATTATCCAAATTAAATTTTGACAAAGAGGTGAAGAACGTGGAATTGAAAGCTGGCTTCAAAATAGCGGTGCTTAATTGGAAAGACGTGTGTAAGACGGTCGAATTCTACCGACGTTCTTTGAATCTGTCTCAACGAGGGTTAGCAAGAATTTTAGGAGTTGAGTCAACTACAGTAGGTGTTTGGGAGAGAGGAATAAAAGAACCTAAAGCCTCAAATCTTGCGAAATTAGCGCAAGTTTTTGGGGTATCAGAAACTGATTTGCTACATCCCTCAGCAAAGGTTCTGAAAAAGATAGATAAGATGAACGCAAAAGCACCTTAAAAAAAAGCACCCAGTGCAGATTCGAGAGTCCAGCAAGGGTGCGTAACGATTCGCTGCTTGCATAATCCAACCTCCTACCAAAGATTTTGGATTAAAGCAGACACATTTTTCCTAAATGTTCTGCTTTAAGTATATCACAAAATAAGCCTACGGAGTCGCTGTAAAAGATTATGTGAAGCAGAGAAAAAATTTTCAGTCCATTAGGAACGAAAAAATTTTTAATACAAAGGAGGCGAACAGACTGATGGAACTTGAAAACAAAATCACGCAAACACAAGCACAGAACGGTTCTTCGTTCAGTGATGTGTCTGTTGTCCGTCAGTCCGAAAACGCCTCCGTGCAGGGCGGATTTATTTCCGTTGCCTATGTTATTTCTTGGAGCGAATTTAATAAGGAAACTTCCGAAGAAATCGGTTTTGAACAGGAAAAACGCGAATGGTGCGGATCGCTTTCAGAGCTTAAATCGAAATTAGAGGATTTAAGGAAAAGCGCGGATTCTTGCGGTTGCAGTCTTTCAGATTGCCGCGTTTCGTTAGCGGAGTACGCCGAGCCTGAATTAAAATCTGAAAATATTTCAGAAATAAAATCATTATTCTTACGGATTTTTAATAACGGAAAATTTTATTTCAAAACGCAGGAAGAAGCGAAAGAGTTTTTTCTTGAACATTGCCATAGTAACGGAATCCCGACACCGAACGAAATTCAGTACGTTATAGACGGCTACTATATTAAATGGAATTTCGAGCAGGGATTTTCGGGAAGTGAAGTTTCGTTATGGAAATTTATTCAGAAATTTTTGCATGGGATTTTTGTGAAATTAGGCTCGGACGCTTCAATCTGTCAGGACGCGACCGCAATGCTTTATGCGTCAGGATTCAGCACGGTATTCGACCCCTGCGAGAAGACTTCAATAATTTTCAGTAATGATGAGAACTATGCTTCGCCGATAGAATTTTTGTCAAAACTTCCGTTGAATTTTTCAGAAATCGCGGACTATGAAAAGGCAAAAAAAATTGTCCCGTTATGTGCTAAAATTTACAAAGACAAAAGAAATTATAGCGAGAATCGAGACGTTGAAAAAATTATAGCACAGAACGAAGAAAAAAGAATAATAAAAGAGCCTGACGTTACGGAACGGGCGAAGTTATTTTCAGAGGCTTTTACAGACGCATTGAAAGATGAAAAATGCGTCGGCGAACAGTACCGATATTATCAGCATCGTGCGACAGGCGACCCGAAGAAATTTTATAAGTGGCTTGAAATAAATTCGGGCGAAAAAATTTTGCCGAACTTCGACCCTGAGAGTTACGGCTGGCTGTCTGCGGCAACGTATTATTCGCGTTTCAGACGTAAAAGCAACGTTGCTTCAATCGACTGCAACTTTTTAGTCATTAAATGGAAAGACTCCGAACTCAGATTTATTCCTGCTCAGGAACAGGGCAAAGAGCTTGTTTTGTCGCGCTGTCATGAGCTTGGACTTCCAGAGCCGAAAATAGTTTCAACGCCTGACGGTCTTGAAATCAAATGGTTCTGGAACGACCGAATGTCAAAAATTTTATACGCGAACGACCCGTATAATTCGAGATTTAATGACGGCTGGGACGCGGTTCAGAAAAAACTTTTTGAGAAGTTCTGGTATTTCGGAGCTGACGCGAAAAAAATCTGCGCGACAACGATGTTCTCGATACCCGGCTCAAAGGACACGAGAAAGACTTTGAAGTCGGACGACAGAATAATCCGCGAAATTCACAATGGCGAAACCGTTGAATCTTACAGGAATATTCAACGCGCACTTGGACTCAAAGAAACTTTCGAGAACGAACAGCCCGAAGTTTTTGATGAAATTCTTGAGCAGAAATGGCAGAAATTCAGCGAGGAAAATTCCGAACTCGTAAAAGAATGGCTCGCTGACGTTTTGAAAATTCATCAGGCTGGGCAGAACTGGGTCTGCTTCGGCTTTATTGACGAACAGGGGAATTGGAACAACCGCTGGGTTAAGGCATTCGAGATTCGTAAATTTTTAATGAATCTTGTCCGCAAGCCCGAATTTCATGACTGCGATTTTTACGTTTCGCAGGGAGAATTTTTTGACCGCAACGACAGGCATGTCGAAGATTTAGCCTCGATTAAAGCTGCCTTTGTTGACTTGGATTATAAAGTTCTTGTCGAATACAGACCTAAAATTTCCGAAAATCCGACTCCCGAAAAATGGGAAGAACTCGTCAAAGCTCATTGCGAAAAATTCAAAATCCCGTTGCCGAACGACATGGTTTTTTCGGGCGGCGGCGTTCACGTTAAATGGATTTTTGAAGAAGTTGTTTCGAGGGCAGAACTTGAATTATGGCAGTATGCCCAAAAGTTATTGCTTGAGCAGTTCAAGACGCTTGGCGCAGACCCCCAAAGCTCAGACGGCGCAAGGGTTTTAAGGCTTGTCGGAACGCTCAACCACAAGGAAAATTCAATCGTCAAAGACAGGAACGTCAGGGTCATTGACCGCGAATTTTTCTCAAAAAATAAAATTTCATTTAGGGAATTTCTTGACGGCTTGGAAAAATCACAGCCCGAAAACGCCGACGACTTTGACAAAGTTAAAGCCGACTGGCAGAGGACTTTGGCTCAGCTTTCAATTAGAGAAGCCGCCATGCTCCGTCCCGATTCTGAAATGAAAATTGATTTTGAATCGCCGGAGTTTAAGAGAGCCGATGAGTATTATTGGCTTGAAAACACTTTGCGCCACCATAAACTTCACGCGACTTATATCGCCGCTGAAATTTCGGGCGTAACGAAATGGATCGAAACTTATCAGCTTCATCAGACGCTGAGAATGCTTTACGGGACTCCGAATTTGAAGCTCTCGCTGTCAGAGCTGAAAAGTCCGGAACTCGCAGAGAAGAAAGAAGCCCTCGAATGGATTCCGTGCAATTACGTAGTTTTGTCGCGCTGTACGGGCGAAACTGTTGAAGAACAGAAAGAAAATATTTTTGCCCGTTGCCATGAGTACAGGGGCAGAGGAATCCCCGAACCGAATCAGATAATTAAAATCGGGAAAACTTTGCTTGTTGAATGGACTTATCAGTCAGTCCTGATATATAAAGCGTTATCGAGATGGCAGATGGTGCAGGAATTTTTGTGCCGCCATTTTGAGGACTGGGGAGCGATGGACAATCCCGAATATCTGAAAGCTACGGCGTTGTTGCCAGTGCCGGGCTTCGTTTATGACGGCGAAACCGTGAGGCTCGAATACAGCGATTTAGGGAAGCTGTACACGTTCCACAGGCTTGCGAACGCTGTTTTGAATTTTTCACAGAAAGAAGTTGAAGAATACAGGAAACAGAAAGCCTCCGAAACGGCAAAACGCGAGGCAAAACGAAAAATTACGCCGAAAGTTGCTGTATCTGAAAAAGCCATTGAAAAATTAAAGGCGAAAAATCCAGCCGCTAAATTCAAATTCGCTGATTGGAAGACGATGGCTTTAATGCGCTACATGGACATAATAAAATTCCTTGACCTCCAAAGGGAAGCTGACGGCGAAATTCCGCAGAACACGAGGGAATTATGCTGTTTTTGGGCGTTAGTCTTTGCGCGTCAGGCAGGACTGTTAAAGACTTACGAAGAATTTAAGGCAAAAGCGGAGGAGCTTATAAAATTCTGCGGCATTGAGTTCATGAGCGAGTGTTTTGTAGCGACGCTCAAAAGCGCGTTCACGAAACATTATTCAGCAAAGACGGACACATTGATTTCCAAGCTCCGCATAACGCCCGAATATCAGAAGCAGATGAAAGTCCTGTGTTACGGCATCCGTACTTCCGTCAAGAAACGTCAGCCCCGTGCAGAGTGGCTTGCCGAACATTCGCAGGAGCGTGAGAAGCCGTGGGAGAAAATGGGATTTTCCAGAGCGAAATATTTTAACTTGAAGAGGCTTGGAATGTTGCCCGAAATTGATAACATATTTGTTAAAAACTCTGGTCATCAATATTTAGACTGGTCTAACAATATTATGAGCGCGCGCGCATTATTGTGTTTTCTTGTTCGTTATTTTGAATTGATGAGTTTTATTTTATCAAAGAAGTTGCGCGTTTTTGTTTTTTCGGCTTTTACTTTGAATTATTCCGCTCAGTCTTGGTTCTTGTCTTTACTTGGGTTTCTTTACTGTCGGGATTTTCGTATTCGTAATCTGATAACTTTGTTTTTCTTGAAGCGCAGGGTTATCCGACCTAAGAGAAAGAGGAAACGGCAGAGTGGTTGGAGGCTGGATGGCGGATTGATGAATCCGTGCATGTGAGTTTGCATGTTGGGGTTGTGTAGTTAGCCGCCCCGTTTTTCGCATTTTGTCGTTTTAATTTTTCGCACATGGTTTTGATTTTATGCCGCTATAATTTTTGACATTGAAGTGGTCGGACTTAAATCCTAAAAAAAGTATTTGTGTAAAGTTTATGATATGACTATCATGTAACAGTTAATTTAACACATAATTGAAATAAGTTTAGTAAAGAAGTATAATAATAACTAAACAATAAGACTGTTATAAAATATATATACATAAGGAGCATACATAATAATATTGTGTATAAAGTTAATAAATGAAAGAAATAATAGGAATTATAAATCAGAAAGGCGGCGTTTCAAAGACAAGCACAGCTTTGGCTTTATGGACAGGCTTGCCAAAATTAAAAGGTCTTAAAACAGTCTGCGTTGACCTCGATCCGCAATGTAATCTGACGGTAAGCAGTGGCGCGAAGATGGATAACGCTACGATACTTGACGTAATGTTAGAAAAAATTTCTATCCGTGATGCCGTACAGCATACGAAATTCGGAGATGTTGTCGCAAGTCATAAAGGTTTGAGCGGCATAGAAGTCCTTTTGACTCAGGTAGGTCGTGAGTATAAGCTGAGAAACGCATTGAAACTCTTATCGGATTATGATGCCGTTATTCTTGACACTCCGCCCTCACTTGGAATATTGACGATTAACGCATTAACCGCAAGCACTTCCGTCATAATTCCTGCAAACGCGGATTTCTTTTCAATGTATGGAATATCACAGCTTGGCGAAACGATAGAATCCGTAAAAGAATACACGAATCACGGATTAAAAATTGACGGCGTTCTTCTGACGAGATATACGGACAGGACGGTTTTGAGCCGCGATATGGCAGAGAACATCAGGAAACTTGCTGAACGTTTGAAGACAAAAGTTTTTAAGACGACAATCAGGGAAGCCGTGAGCGTAAGGGAGGCACAAGTATCACAGCAGAGCATATTTGTCCGCGCTCCACAGGCTAAGGTTACTCAGGATTACGAAAACTTTATTAACGAATTATGGGAGGAAAGGGAATGAAAAAAAATTATCAGGAAGTTAAGGAAAATCCAGCTTTAAGTTACATCAGCCAAATGAACGATGACAGCAGTGCTTCGGAGCTTGAAACCGAACACAGCGAAAATGGAGAGCTGGAAACGGTAATGCGTAATGCCTCATCAGTTGAAATCGAACCTGTCCCTTACGGATATAAAATCCGACCTCAGTACAGCGAAATAAAAACACGGAGGGTACAGCTTGTGTTTCCGCCGTCATTATTTAGGAAAGTGCAAACTCAGGCGAAAAAATCAAAAATGTCAGTTAATGAATTTGTCTGTCTTGTACTTAATGCTGTTGTCAATAGAGATAATTAAAACAGTTTATTAGTTGCGTAAATGAATGCTGTTACATTATAAAGTAATAGTATTCATTCTATTTAATAATATTTCTTGTTGTGTAGTAATATTACACATACACAATTTATATCATTATTATAAATAATCATAATGCTTTTCAAGATGGCTTAGCGTAATAATTATCTGTTATTCTTCCATGAGCTTTTGAAAGGCTCTTGCTCTGATAAGTGTTGTCGTGCTAATGCCAGTCATAGCCACGACCTGTTTATAAGAATGAGTTTTCAGCAGTTCGAGGGCGTGATTTATTTGCGCCCTTGAAAATTTTTTCGGACGACTCTCACGAAAATCAGGATTTTTACGGGCTATTGCTTTTCCCTCCAAAGTACGCTGTTTTATTATGTCCCGTTCAAATTCGGCAAAGGACAGCATAATATTTCGGATTAACTTCCCTGTCGGCGAACCGTCAATTATTCCCATGTTCAAGACGTTGATAATAACGCCTTTGTCGTTGAGGCTTTCAATTAGCTGAATGCCGTTTATGAGGCTACGGGCTATCCTGTCGAGTTTCATAATAATGAGCGTGTCCCCTGACTGAATAATTTTCAGAAGTTTATCGAGTTCGGGACGATGATTTTTTGAGCCGCTGAAAACGTCCGAGAAAATTTTTTCTGCCCCTGCTTCTTTTAGGGAGTTAATTTGAGCTTCGAGAGAATTTCCATCACGAGCCTGAGAGTTTGTGCTTACGCGAGCATAGCCAAAAATCAAAAAATCACATCCATTTATGAGTATAAGTTATGAGAACGCATTTTTAGCGTATTTTACAGCACTGAAAAAAAATCCCA
>JAFVEW010000224.1 GCA_017475805.1 Synergistaceae bacterium
GAAAAAATAGTTTATGTTGATGAAACTGGCATCGATAAATTTTTGTATCGTAAATATGCGCGGGCTCTTAGGGGCGAGAAAGTTTATGAAAGGGTTAGAGGCAATAAATTTTTGAACGAACAAGCTCAAGTGGGGAACAGAATTATAGCTCCTCTTCAGTACAAAGGAACGATGCACTCTCAATTTTTTGAAGAGTGGTTTGAAAAACATTTAATCCGAGAGTTAGCTAAGGGGACGGTAATTGTAATGGATAATGCTTTTTTTCATCGTAAAAAACGTCTTTATGAACTGGCAAAACGATATAATGTCAGAATAATCTTTTTACCGCCTTGTAGTCCCGAATTAAATTCAATAGAAAATTTTTGGCATTGGCTAAAAAGAAAGATATGCGATTTGATAAAATTTTCACAAAATCTCGATGAAGTAATTATTAGAATTTTTCAAGTGCTTTAACTATAATATCAGACAAAATAACTGAAATCTGTTATAATATTACCAAAATAAAAACACGGAGCTATTTAGAATTATGAAAAAGATTTTTGCATTAGTTTTTATAATTTCGTTAGTGGCTTCAATGGCTTATGCTGAACCTGTAAAGCACGCTCAGTGCTACACTTCCGACGAACTCACGACACTTGATAAAGAAAACGTAGCAGGCGGCAAAGGCACTCTTCACGGCGAGTTCGCTTTCACTCGCGACAAAGCTTTTGACACCGATGCAATCAAAGAAATTGGATTTATGACGCTCAAACACGGCGATTTTATAGGCACTCATGAGCACGCCGACAACGAGGACGCTTATTTAATCCTCAAAGGCACAGGAATTTTCACTGACGGACTTGGAAACGCTTGGATTGTAAAACCCGGCGACATGACGATCGCAAGACCCGGACAAGCTCACGGCCTCGCAAATTTATACAAAGATGATTTAGTATTTTTGGATATAATTGCTAAGAATAACGGAGCTAATCTCGATGAAATCAAAGCTAATCAAACTCCGCAGCTCTTTCCGGCTGAAAAACTTTTTGATAAAAACGTCGAAAAAGCAGGCGGCACAGGCGAAGGAACTTTGTACGGCAAATTTGCTTTCAGACGCGAGCAGGCTACTGACAACCAAGCTATTAAAGAAATCGGCTTGATGACCCTTAAACCCGGTGACAGCATAGGTCTTCATAAACATGCTGACAACGAAGATACTTACATTATTTTATCCGGCGAAGGACTTTTCACTGACGGCAACGGAAATGAGTATATTGTAGGCCCTCAGTCAGTAACTATTGCAGTTGCAGGCGAGGCTCACGCGTTAAAGAACACAGGAAAAGAAGATTTAATTTTCATTGATTTAATCGCCAAAAATCATCAATAAAAACACACTCCTAAATTCCTAACTCCTCAATTTTATATTTCTATAATTAGCATGAACTACGCTGCAAAAATCTCATATTTAGGCAAAAATTATTCAGGTTGGCAAATTCAGCCCGACGCCGTTAGCGTTCAGGAAATTATTGAAAATGTCTTAGCAAAAATTGCTGGTCATCAAGTCCGAATAACAGGCGCAGGCCGAACAGATAAAGGTGTAAACGCTTGGGGACAAATTGCCTCGTTCAAAATGGAAAAAGTTTTTACACCAGAGAAATTAAGGCTTGCCATTAATTTTTATTTGCCTGAAGACATTAGGATTATAAAAATTTTTCTTGTCCCTGACGACTTTAACGCACGTTATAGTGCTTTAACCCGCGAATACAAATATTTTATATGGCACGGTGC
The DNA here is from genome assembly GCA_017475805.1 of Synergistaceae bacterium. Next base: position 1,768 of record JAFVEW010000224.1, read on the forward strand.
AGTTTGCCCGCCGATGTTTAACAATTTTGTATGGTGGCGCAAAGGCCGCGCTTGGGATATGGATTTAGCTAAACAAGCCTGCAGATTAATCGAAGGCCGACACAATTTCAAAGCCTTCTGCCGTGCTGGCGAATGTCCCGAAGACCCTTTTAGGAATATCGAAAAATTAAAACTCAGAAATCGCGGTAAACTCTCGATAATCAGCGTCAAAGCTCCTTCGTTTTTAACAAATATGGTGCGGATTATCGTTGGTAATATAAATTCCATAGCTTTGAAAAAAAATTCGCTCTCATGGCTTGAGGATTTACTAAACGGCAGCGAACGAACTCAATCAGCAATGACTGTACCAGCTTGCGGTTTATGGTTTTGGCGCGTGAATTACGATACAAAAATTTAACCCGCCTGTGTCTTTCAAGCGGGCTTTTTGTTCATATTAATTTGAGGGGGGTAAAACTAAAACGATCGAACAAGAACGAGGGGTTCATCAATTTATATTCACGTCATATTCGCGTTTATTTTCAAAAGTCTTATTGCAGGTTTAAGGCTTTCTGATTGATTTATCATTTCGTATTTGTTCGTTACGTCAAACATTATAGCCTTAAAATTTTCTCTGTCAACTATCAAAAAAATTTTTGCTTGCCTTAAATTAAAAAAACTGCTTTAATTCGAGAAATTTTAATCACAAAAATAATTTTAATAGGAGGAGAAAATTTCTTTGCTTCAGGTTATAAATCCGTTTTTAGTTGCTGGATTTTTGTTTTTCATGAGTCTTGTTGCCGGAACGTTGTCGGAAAAATTCAAAGTCCCTGCTCTCATTCTTTTCTTAGCTATCGGAATGTTAGCGGGTGTTGACGGTCCCGGAGGTTTGAATTTCAGCGACGCCAATGCAGCTAACGAGGTCGGAACATTCGCGCTTGCTTTTATTTTGTTTTCCGGCGGCTTTCAAACTCGTTGGTCTGACATTAAGCCGATAATAACTCAAGGCGTGGTCTTATCAACACTCGGAGTTTTGCTAACGTCGATTTTTGCTGCAATTCCTATAGCTATGTTGCCGCAATTTAATTATAAAGACGCTTTCCTGCTCGGCTCGATAATTTCGTCGACTGACGCTGCGGCGGTGTTTTCGATTTTGCGAACTCAAAAGGTCGGACTTCAGGGAAATTTGAAACCTCTGCTTGAATTTGAGTCAGGAAGCAATGACCCTATGGCGGTGTTTTTAACCTTAACGGCTTTGACGTGGCTTAAAACTCCTGACGTTCCCGTTACTGAGCTTGCTATAAAATTCGTCGTTCAAATGGTAGCAGGCGGAGCTATGGGACTTTTAATGGGACGTTTTGCCTGTTACATGATACAAAGATTGAAAGTTTCAAACGAGGCTTTATATCCTGTTTGGGGAATTTGCATAGTTTTATCGACTTTCGGCCTCACTGAAACTGTCTACGGCAACGGCTACTTAGCTGTTTATATTTGCGGAATTGTCATGGGCGGCGGAAATTTTCTATATAAATACAGCTTGCAAAGATTTCATGAAGGTTTTGCTTGGCTAATGCAGATAATAATGTTCTTAGTTCTTGGCCTTCTTGTAAATCCTAAGGAGCTTGTGAATTTTTCAGTTATAAGCGTCGGATTATTAATCTCGTTTGCCTTAATGTTTTTTGCTCGTCCTCTTGCGGTCTTCATAGGGACGATTTTCAGCCGCTTTAATTTACGCGATAAATTGTTCGTCTCATGGACAGGTTTGCGCGGAGCAGTGCCGATTATCTTAGCGACTTATCCGTTAACGGAAGGACATCCGCAAGCAAAATTCATGTTTAATTTAATATTTTTCGTTGTCTTAACTTCAGTGATGCTTCAGGGCAAAACTTTAGCTGACGTTGCTAAATTATTGAAACTTGATGCAGTTGTCCGGGAAGCAAAAACTTATCCGTTGGCCTTTGACATTACGCCGGGCAGCGGCACTGACGAGACCCGCGAAGTCGATATAACTTTAGAGGCTGCTGTAGTCGGCCATACTGTCAGCGAATTAAAATTCCCTGAAGGCGTAGCAATTCTATTGATAAATCGAGGCTCAAAATTTTTAATTCCAAAGGGCGGAACGATTTTGCTTGCTGAAGATACTCTATTATTATTCGGCGAACGAGCAAAACTTGACGAAGTTGAAAAGAATTTGACCCGTAAAATTGAAGAATAATATAAAATAGTCAAAATTTTTTTAGGAGGTTTTATTTTGCGTTATTCTAAAAAATTTGCATTTTCGTTAATTATTCTCTTGCTGCTTGCTGTCGGAGCATCTGCTGAAATCAGCCGCGAGACTTTTCCTCTTGAACGCAACGGAATTAAACTTCACCTTGAGTGTTTCAGCTCAGGCTTAGAAGGAGAGCCGCTGCTTTTAGTTCACGGACTTACCTATTCGTCACATGAGTTTGATGTTAATTACGGCGATTACAGCCTCGCAAGATTTTTAGCGAATAACGGCTTCAAAGTTTGGCTTTTAGACATTGCAGGCTATGGAAGCTCCCAAGAAGTTGAAGACGGTTTTATGCCAAACTCTGATTATGCTGCTGAAGATATAGCTTGCGCTGCTAAATTCATTCTTGATAAGAGCGGACGCAAAAGTCTTGATGTTCTTGGCTGGAGCTGGGGAACTGTAACAAGCGGGCGTTTCGCTGCAAAAAATCCTGATCTTGTTAAAAAACTTGTTCTTTATGCTCCGATAGTTGCAGGACTTGCTGATATTAAAGTCGAAAATCCTTTTAATCATAATACTTGGCTTCATGCCGCCGGAGATTTTCAGGTTAAAGCAGATAAAACTATCGATTATGAAATCGTAGAGCCAGAAGTCGCCGACACGTTTTTATCTAATTGCTGGAGATATGACAAAGACAGCAGCCCTAATGGCGGACGCAGAGACCTTTTAGTCTCGCCTGAGAACAGATTAATTCCGACAGCAAAACTTAACATGCCCGTTTTAATTATCGCAGGTTCAAAAGATGATTATGTTTCGCCGGAGTTATGCAAAGAAGCGTTTAATTCACTTCCTGATAAAAATTCAAGGCTCGAAATAATCAGCGGTGCTGCTCACGCCATGATGATGGAAAAGCCGTATTACAAAATCTTCAGAAACAAAGTTCTTGATTTCTTGAAAAATTAAAAAATTTTTTTCATTCCTAACTCCTCGCCATATTTTATTTATATATATTCAATGGAGAATAAAAAATGACAGAACGAGAAAAAATGATTAACGGTGAGTTATATAACCCTGCTGATGATGAACTTGTAAAATTAAGACAAAAAGCTCACAGGCTCTGCACGCAGTTTAATCAAACTTTTGAAACTGACGAGGCTATTCGCTGTGCGATTTTAAGAGATTTGCTCAGCAACTTTGACGAAGACGAGCATTATTTTCAAGGGCCTATTTATTTTGATTACGGCGTGAATATCTCAATCGGTAAAAATTTTTATGCGAATTTCAACACTACTATTCTTGACGTTTGTCCTGTTAAAATCGGCAATAACGTCATGCTCGGAACAGGAGTATCTTTATTAACGCCCGTTCACCCGTTAAAATTCAGAGAGCGAAACCCAAGAAAAGATAATAACGGCGGATTATATGTTCTTGAATATGCCAAGCCCATTATTATCGAGGATAATTGCTGGCTTGCCTCAAATGTTACGGTCGTAGGCGGAGTAACTATCGGTGCTGGAAGCGTCATCGGTGCAGGCAGTGTCGTAACGAAAAATATTCCGGCTAATTCTTTTGCTGCTGGAAATCCATGCAAAGTTATCAAAGAAATAGAAAACGACTAATAAATATTTCATTTATTTATGATTATTTATACTTTCGAGCTGCAATTTTTGAAGCAAAATTAAATCTGAAGGCGATGCTTTATTTTGTTGCAGCTTAGTTTTTAGTTCAGCAATTTTTTTCTTTACAGAGTTCGATTTAATAATCCCGTAGAGATATTGCCATTTGTCATTTATATCTTTGCCTTCGAGAGAGCGCGAAAATTCTTCACCGCGTTTAATCAGTGCGGTCTTGTCGGTATCACCCGTACTAAGCCATAAAGAGTAAAGAGTATCGGGATTTTCTGTCAAGATTGATACGGCTGTTTCTTGAGCTAATTCGCCTGAAAGAATTTCGTAGGCTTCTGAAGGTTCGATGCTCAAACGACATTCAGGATAGTTAAAAAGCATAGCGCAAAATCCTGCTTCTAAAATATCAGAGCGAGTGAAAGTTTCGCCCGTAACGATAGCACGCGAAATTTTAGAAATTTTATTTTTGTTTCCACCGAGCAGAATTTTATCAACTTCAGTCGGCGGTATCATCGTCAGTTCGCTGATCTGAGAACGATACGGCAAAATTTCATTTATATTTAAGCGTGATAAATTTTCAAATAATTCTTTAGTTGCTGCTTTTCGAGTTTCATTTTTATTTAACAAATTTTCAAGAGTTTTAATCTGATGCAAGACTAAAGGCTCGGCTTTTGAAATTGCTTTTTCAAATTCTTCCGGCGGATTTGAGCTTAAAAATTCGTCAGGGTCTTTGCCTTCGGGAATACTTACGACATTAACATCAAGGCCATGTTCCTGCAAAATATACATGCCGCGCAAAATTGCGTTTTGTCCTGCTGTGTCGCTGTCGTAGCAAATATAGCAGCGTGAAGAAAATCTCGCCAACAATTCAGCCTGCTCTGCCGTTAATGACGTTCCTAATGACGCCACAGTTTCACCGAAGCCGCATTTATGAAGCCTCAAAGCGTCCATGTAGCCCTCAACTAAAATAGAGCGGTCTTTTTCTCGAATGAATTTTTTAGCGTCGTTCAACAAATATAAATTTTTTCGTTTGCTGTAAATTTCGCCTTCAGGACTGTTTATATATTTTGCTCCTTCACCGTCAATTAAACGTCCTCCGAAAGCTATAACTCGTCCGGCGATGTCTTTAACAGGGAAGATTAGGCGGCCTCGAAATCTGTCATAAAGTCCTCTTGAGCCGTTCAAAGCTAATCCTGCATTTAATATTTGATTATCTTTGACGCCCGATTTTCTTAAATAATTAGTTAAATTATCCCAAGAGTTTAAGCTGTAGCCGAGCGAAAATTTATTAATGTCATTAGCGTTCATGTTTCGACGCTGCATATAAGCTCGTGCCGCGCTGCCCTGAATGCCCGTTAAATTCTCTGTGAAAAATTTTGCGGTAATCTCTAAGACTTCATATAAAGATTTCTCGCCGCTTTTTCTTTCTTTTTTTTCGATTTTTATTCCCGCACGGTCCGCTAAGAGTCTGAGAGCTTCCCCGAAACTCAGTCCTTCAGTTTTCATTATGAACGTAAAAATATCTCCGGCGGCCTGACAACCGAAGCAATAATAAGATTGTGTGTCGGTGAAGACGTGAAACGAAGGCGTATCTTCTTCATGGAACGGACACAAGCCCACGAAGCCCCGCCCTGAGCGTTTAAGTCTCACCCGCTCGCCGATAATATCTGATATGTCGAGAGCGTTTTTTATCTCGTCATAAATTTTCATGAGATATATTATAATAACTCGAAAAACAAAAATATTTTTCCGGGAGATATTAAATTAAGATGAAACGAAAATTTTTATTCGCGTTAATGATTTCGATTTTCTTGTTACCTTGCGCTGCTTATGCTGACGAAGTGAACGACCTCTTGAACTTTTACGTCAAGAAATTCACGCCTGAAAAAGCTACGCTGATAATTTCAGAGAAACCCGACGCTACGGGATTATTTAATGAAGTTTATATGGACTTGAAAGGCGTTGTTATTGATAAACTTAGATTAAATTCTCTCGTCGTTAATATGCGCGGCGTTCAGTTCAACGAGCCTTCAGAATGGGCAAAAGGAAACGTCGAATGCAAGGACGCAATCTCAGTCTTAGCTACGGCGACTTTATTAGAGAGCGACATTAACAAGTCAATCGAAAATAAAAACTTCGGGAAAAAAGACGAACATTGGCACGACATGAGCATGAAAATCACGCCTAAAGGACTTAATGGACGCGGCTATTATAAGTATTCTATTCTTGATATTTTGATTGAAATCGACAGCAAATTAAAAATCGTCAAGGCTAAAGAATTATGGCTCGATGATCCTTTCTTAAAAGTTAATAAATTAGACGTTCCCGATTATGTAACGAAAAAAGCATTAAGCAAAATTCAGCCGCTTGTTAATTTAAGAAAATTTCCGCTGCCTTTAAGCCTTCATAAAGTCGAATTAAAGAACGGCAGTGCAACTCTTTCATCAAGAACTTTACCGAAAGTTTTGAAGGGCGGCCTTAAATATACGTATTCTAAATAAAAAAATAAGAAATAAAATTTTTTAATTTTTCTCATCATGAACAGCATCGATAAAAAACGTTATATATGGGTGATAATCTCGGCAATAATTCAAGGCTTGCTGCTTGGCATTTACACGATTACTCTGTCAGGCCCTTTTAAGTGTGTGCCGCTGAGTGTGATTTTTTTAGTGCCGTTTGTTTTTTGGCTTTCTCAAGAACATTGGGGGCGGAGGCTTTTCAATCTGCTTTTTGGCTTAACAGCGGTGCTATTAATATTTTGGCTTTATCGCTTATGGTCGTGGTATTCGCCTAACGGAGGAAATTTTGATGTCGTGCCTTCGCAAAAATCTGATTTAATCCGCGTGAGCATGACTGTATTTTTATTAATTCCGTTCTTTCAGTGCCGTATAGCTTCATGGAGCTGGAAATTTCCTTACAGCGAAATTTTCTTTCAGTTCTGCAGAAATTTATTCCTGCTCTTTCAGTCTTCAATAGTCATTGCTGTCTTTTGGGGCTTACTTGTAACGGCGGGATTATTATTTGACATTGTCGGCCTCGACGGAGTTCCATTTGTGATTTTTAATCCCTTAATCGCCGTGCCGTTGTCGAGTTTAACTATAGCGATCTCAATTTCAGTAGCTATTAAACATCCCGGCATAGATTCGTTAGGACGATGGATTTTATCAGTTTTAGCTTGGCTCTTGCCGTTTTTCTCGGTGCTGTCCGTTATGTTCTTGCTGTATTTGCCCTATTCAGGATTAAAAACTCTTTGGAGCACAGGCCAAGCGAGTACGTTAATGCTTCTGCTTCAGTTTGGAACTTTAATTTTGACTAATGCTGCATGGCTTGACGGAAGCAAACCTGCCTTCAAAAGTCCCGTCGTAAATTTCTTAGCTAAGTTTTCGCTGCTATGCTTGCCTTTTTATTTTATTCTCTGCGTTTACTCAGTCGGTATCAGAATACAGCAGTACGGACTTTCAACTGACAGAATACAAGCTATGTTCTTGGTCGTCGTTACCGGATTTTGGGGCTTAGGCTATGCAGGAGCGATTTTATTAAGAAAGTGGCCGCTCGCTATAGGCAAAGTTAATATGGCTTCAGTTTTGTTTATGGCCGCTATCGTTGCCGCTATGAACTCTCCTATTCTTGACCCTGCAAGGCTCTCGGCTTTTAACCAGGCTCGGAGGCTTCAAGCTAAAGAAATTTCGCCCGATGAGTTCGATTATATTTACACGCGCTTTCACTTGGGGCGTTACGGTAATCAAGTTTTGGAGGCTCTCGCTAAGGACGGCTCCGAAGAAGTTAAAAAAGGCATTGAGGCGGCTATGGCTGTGAACGCTTCGGAATATGCTACTTATTTATTGAATAATATTCCGCCTGAGTCAATAAGACGCGAAATAATTTCAGAGGCGAAAATTTTGCCCGAAGGCTCAAAACTTCCCGAAGAATATATAGAGTATTTCGTTGAAGAATGGGGAGGAAATTCAGGAACTTTTCAAAACGTTTTGAACTCAAGCGAAATTGTTTTTGTGTTCAAAAGCGTCGAACGCGAAAGCGGCGCAAGCAATTTGATTTTATTCACGCCGAATGCCGGAACAGTTTATAAAATCAATAATGAAAATTTTTCAATCGAGCCTGAATTTTTAGGAATTATCAACGGAATTTTTGAACCTAACGAAGTTATTTCACAGGAAATTACGACTTCTGAGCCTGAATTTCTAGATATTAAAATCGGCGACGAAACTTATCAAATCTTAAAATAAAAGATAAAAGGAGCTTATAAATCTTGGCAAGACAGCGAAAATATTTTGGAACTGACGGCGTCAGGGACTTAGCCAACACAGGCAACATGACCGCCGAGTTTGCTTTGAAGTTAGGACGAGCTTTTATAAAATTTAATCGCGGCAAAAAAATTGTAGTCGGTCTTGATACTCGTTTAAGCGGAGCAATGCTTGAAGGAGCTTTGAGCGCAGGAATGACCTCAGAAGGCGCGGAAGTTTTTTCAGCAGGAATAATTCCGACGCCCGGCGTTAGCTTTGCCGTTAAAGAGTTAAAGGCTGACGGAGGCGCAGTCATCAGTGCTTCTCACAATCCAGCTGAATATAACGGAATTAAATTTTTAGGCTCTGACGGCTGTAAACTTTCCGACGACGAAGAATTAGCAATTGAAGATTTATTATTTGAAGAAAATAGCAACAATAACGATTCAAATAATATAGGTCATATTCATCACAGACCTGACTTAGTAAAAAGTTACGCTGAACATATCGCTTCATATTTAGATGATAAAAGCGTTATCGATAATGTTGTGTTCGACTGCGCCTGCGGAGCTTCGGCTATGAGCGTTCCTGTCTTAGTTGAGAAAACAAAATTTGCAGACTTAAACACCGCGGTAATTTCACGAGAATTTGACGGACGAAATATTAATAAAGACTGCGGCGTCATGCACATGGAGAATTTAACGAGCTATGTCGTGAATAATAAAATGACAATGGGCTTTGCATTCGATGGCGACGCTGATAGAGTTTTAATTTGCGATAACAAAGGCAGGATTATTGACGGCGATATTATTTTATGGATTCTTGGCCGCTGGCTTTATAAAAGAAACGGCAGTGATAAAGTCGTCGTTACAGTCATGAGCAACATGGCTCTTGAAGCTCACTTGAAAAACGAAGGAATAAAAACTCTTAGATGCCCTGTCGGTGATAGATACGTTCTTGAAACTATGAGAGAAAATAATGCAGGTCTCGGAGGCGAACAATCCGGGCATATTATCACGAGCGAATTCACAGGCACGGGCGACGGGCTTTGCACGGCTGTATTATTCATGAACGCAATTAAAGATTTAAGCGAAGATGTTTCGACATTAGTCGACCGTTTCGGACGTTATCCGCAAAAACTTACGAATTTAACATTAAAAAAATCCCGCGAACTTGTCGACATGGACGCAGTAAATAAAATTGTCAGCGAATATGAAGCTCAAGTTTCCAATGGCAGAATTTTTGTTAGAACTTCCGGAACAGAACCGTTATTAAGAATTTTAGTTGAAGCTCCAGAAAAAAATACAGTCGAAAATCTCTCAAAAGAGTTAGCTGCGAAGCTCGAAAAATTTTGCTAATGAATTAATATTTAACTCCTTTGATGCTTCTTTAGTCGGCGGAGGAGTTAAATAGTGTTTTTTTATGATTCTTTATAAAAAGTATAAGTGTATTTACCTTTTTGCTTTGATTTATACATAGCTTCATCTGCTTTCTTAAAGAGGTCTTCTCTGTCTTCAGCGTCTGAACCGTGAGCTATGCCTACACTCAAAGAAGTTGGAGGTAAGCCGTCATCTGTTTGTTGAAGTGTTTTATTAATCTCAAGCAATTTTGAAATAATTAAATTATCTTGATTTTCAGAATGTAACATTAAGACTACAAATTCATCGCCGCCAATACGGCAAACATAATCACCGGACCTAAAGTTATTTTTCAAGGCCATTACTATTTTAATTAAAATTTTATCGCCAACTTTATGTCCGAATTTGTCATTAATGTTCTTAAAATTGTCGGCGTCAAAAAGCAGCATGTAAGTACTTTTTAATTCGACTCTTGAAAAAAGTAATTCATAACCGAAACGGTTATACGCGCCCGTCAATTCGTCGTGAGAGGCTTTGAAATTGAGATGCTCTAAACTGCTTTTATAAATTTCATACATTTTGTTATATGCGCGGGCTAAATAACGAAATTCATTCGCTCCGACTTCGGGGATTTGTCCATCGGCTTTGATATTCTCAACCGCATCGCTAATCGGCTGAATCAAAAGTATCGAAGTAAAAGCAACCATTAAAAAAATTCCTAAAATCTGAAGCACAATAATTAATCGCAAATATAACATTTCACCCTGAAGAGATTTAAGCTCCGAAGCATCAATTTCATATGCCATCTTTTCTAATGAGTCTAAACTAATTCTGACATCTTCTCTTATTTGTTCTTTCTTATTAAAATATGATTCACTATGAACTATTTCAGCAGCGCGCGTCATTTTATCTTGAGAATTGAGAGATATATCTTTATCAGAAAGTTTTACTGTTTTTAGAATCTCTGGATATTCTGAATCTGGATATTTATGTGCGTCGATTACGAGCATCATCGCATAATATTCGCGCCGCATTAAACTTCTTGAAGCGAACATTGCGGATTGAAGACGAGATAGAGCTACGCTGTTAGGCTTTCCGACAGACATAATATTAACGGCTTCTTCGCGGTGTCTCATATGGAAAGCCTCATTGAAATATTTATTAAGGAAGCTAAGATCTGCATTAAGTGTAAAACGCTGAACATTTTCAGTCAGATAATCCGACGCATCCATAAACTCACGAGCAGCTTTCCTGAGTTTGATTTGCTGCTCTACATTTTTTGTAAGATATTGAAATCTCGTGAGCAAATGATAAGTCGAATAAAGCATTAAAATTGCGACAATTATAGCTCCAACAATAAGACAAGTATGAATAGTACGGAGCGAAATCCCGCCATTGTTCCCACGTTTTATATTTAATAGCATTTTTAATTGCCTCGTTAATTATTTTTTTTCGTGAACAAAATTTTTAATAATATATCACAGAAATCCCTCGTTTTGTCCATGTGTCGCGACGTAACAAAGCTCGAAAAATTTTGCTGATTGAATTTTTATACACCTGGCTTCGGGCTTAAAACTTTTTCTTTAATTTTATTTGTGTTTTGTGTATTATAATAAGATTTTGAAAAATTTAATTTTTAAGGAGGAAATCATGAGAAAAGTTCGTGATTTTATTTATGAATGGCTCGAACAAGAAGAGTCATTCATTTTTTTGATGGTCTTGCTTAACGTAACGGCCTCTTATGTAACATATCAATTTTTCTTTGAAGGACTTCAAGCATTTATCAGAGAATTTTTGATACTTGTATGCGATATTTTTATTTCTTTTTTGATGGTTTGCATAATAGACTTATTTTTATATGTTTCGCTCAGGAAATTAAGCTTGCTTCATAAAACCGCAAAATTTATTTTTGTCGCCGTTAATGTCCTTATGTTTTGCACGGATATTTTCACCCTGTATCACTATAAATTCCCGTTAAATTCCATAATGTTTGAGATAATAACAAATACAAACGCACGTGAAGGTTCGGAATTTCTTCAGGCATACTTAAATAATCTTAAATTTTGGAGCTTTGCTGCTATGATTATTGCGTCGGCAATTTTGCTGCGTTGTGTTTGGGTAAAAATATTCAATAAAAGACCTAAATTCAGATTCGCAACCTTCGTAATATTTTTCTTGCTAGGGATTTTTGCACTTGGTCGCCAATTTTATACTAACGGCAACTTTGGATTTGTACGTGCAATAAATTCAGTAGGACTTACTAGGCTTGCCAGTCTACATAATGCTCATAAAGCAAGCATGAAAGAATATGATAAAATGATCAATGATGTTCCTAAAAATGCAACGTTAACTAAAAACAAAAGCACAATCCCTTACATTGTCTATATTCTTGGCGAATCTACGACTCGAAATCATATGAGTCTTTATGGCTATAAACTGCCTACTAATCCGCTTTTATCTCAACGCAAAGACTCTGTGGGGGGGGGGGTACACGTTTTTGACGATACAGTAAGCCCTCACGCTAGCACAGCTGCCTCAATGAAAAAAATTTTTAATTTTTATAATTACGAATCAAAAAACGATTGGTATACTTATCAAAATATTTTTAATATCTTCAAAACCGCAGGCTATCGTACAGTTTGGATTTCTGTTCAGGAAAATAGTGTATTTTCGAGCATTGGACCTTCAGCAATTTATTCACATCTTTGTAATACATACGAGTTTACAAATGCCTTAAATGACAACTCCAACACAAGAAATATTCGCGATGAGACTCTGTTGCCATTGCTTGATAAAGAATTAGAGACTGGAAATCAAAAGTTTTTTTTCCTTCTTCATTTGGTCGGTGCACATATGCACTATCATAAACGATATACAGCGGCATTCAGAAAATTTACAGCTGATGATGAATTTAACGGTAAAGGATATGACGGCTTCAGTCAAAGACTAATGCGTGCTAACTACGACAACGCAATTTTATATAATGACTTTATAATCGACGAGATTATAAAAAGATTTGAGGATAAGAACGCAATTTTGTTTTATATTTCAGATCACGGCGAAGAAGTTTACGATAATATAGACTTCTTTGGTCATGGCGACGTAGGACCATATAGTCGAAGTCTTATTGAAATTCCTTTCATAATTTGGACATCTGAAAAATTCCGCGAGCAATATCCCGAACTTGAAAAAAGAATCGCAGCAAGTGTCCATCGACCTTACATGACCGATGATTTAATTCACACGATTTTAGATATTACCGGGATCGAAACAGAGGATTATGATCCGACACGAAGCGTTATTAATGAAAAATTTAACGCAGAACGGCCGCGAATTTTTATGAATTTTATTTACGATAAGGAGAAAGGTCTTAGTGAAATACAGTAATCCTTTCTTAAGACTGTTTAATGCGTCGCGATATTCATTAAGCGGTCTTTATTACGCTTTGATTAACGAGCAGGCGTTTCAATATGAGTTCGTCGTTTTTGTAGTTCTCTGCGGAATTTTATTTTTTGTGCCGCTAATTATTGAACGAAAAATTTTTTTGATTTTCGCGTGGCTCGTTGTTATGTGTCTTGAATTAATAAATAGCTCTGTTGAAAAAGCCTTTGACTTAATCGATAAAAATTTTAGGCATGAAATTAAAGCGGGTAAAGACATGTTATCTGCTGCTGTATTTTTGTCAGTAAGTTTTAATATTTTTCTATGGCTGATTTTAATTTTTAATTTCTAAATTTTTTCAAAATTCTCTCGTAAAATATATAAAAATTTGCGGGAGGATTTATTTTTATGGAAATATTCAGGACGGCTTTACGCTCACTGTTAAGCAATCGAACTCGATCAATCTTGACGATGTTGGGAATAATTATCGGCGTCGGCGCGGTTATCACAATGGTAGCGATAGGCAATGGAGCTTCAAGTCAAATGCAGGGTTTAATGGAAGGCTTCGGCTCGAACTTGCTTATAGTTATGCCTGCACCGCCTAACACAACAGGAGCAAGAAGCGCAGCAGGAAGCGGAGCTAATTTAACTCTCAACGATTCAACAGCGATAGCCGAAGAAGGTTTTTCTGTTTTGAGGACAGCTCCCGAAGTCAACGGCTCGGCTCAATTAGTTTTCGGCAACAACAACTGGAACACGAGCGTAACGGGCTGCACACCTGATATTTTACCCGTCAGAACTTGGGAAATTGCTTCAGGAGTTTTTTCACGGATAGCGAAGTAAGAAGCGGCGCGAAAGTTTGCGTAATCGGCCCGACCGTTGCAAAGGAATTATTCGGCTACACTGACCCTATAGACAGCACCATAAGAATTAAAAATATTCCGTTTAGAGTTTGCGGCGTTACTAAGGCAAAAGGAGCTAACTCTTTCGGCGTTGACCAAGACGATTTTGTTTTAGTTCCGATAACGACGGCTCAGCGAAGATTATTTAGATTTGGAGCTCGTGTTGACACAGTCCGGCGAATTAACGTTCAGGCAAAAACGCGCGACACTCTCGACACTGCAAAAGAAGAAGTCATAGCAATTTTACGTCAGCGTCATAAACTTACTGAAGGCGTCGAAAATGATTTCGATATTCGAGATTTAACTCAAACTTTAGAGAACGCCGCGAACATGGCTAACGTAATGAGCTTATTACTCGGAGCAATAGCTTCAATTTCTTTAATCGTCGGCGGCATCGGCATAATGAATATAATGCTTGTTTCAGTCAGCGAACGAACCCGCGAAATCGGCATAAGAATGGCAATCGGCGCAAGACCTTCAAACGTTAGAATGCAATTCTTGACGGAAGCTGTAGTTTTATCGCTTTTAGGCGGCATTATAGGAATTTTAACGGGAACAGGACTTGCGAAAGTCGCAGAGAGTTTTTTATCGTTTAAGTCAATCGTTTCGATGAACTCAGTATTAATTGCCGTAGGATTTTCAGCTGCTGTCGGAGTATTTTTTGGATTTTGGCCGGCTTGGAAGGCTTCAAATCTTGACCCTATCGTCGCTTTAAGAGCGGAATAAGGAGAATTAAAAATGAAAAAAATTTTTATAGCTTTATTAATGATATTTTGCTTAAATAATTTAGCATTTGCAAACGAGAGCCAAGATGTTACTAATCTTTCGCTTCAAGACTGCTTGAATATCGCATTAAATAATCATCCTTCATTAAAAAAATCTAAAGGAGCTGTTAAATCTGCGCAGGCATTAATCGAGCAGACTAAGTCGACTAATCGGGTTAAAGTCAGTGCAACGGCTCGAACAGGCTTAAACGGAGATTATCAATACTGGGACGACCGTTATCATTCAGGAGCTTTAAGTCTCACAGCCTCAAAAACTCTTTATGACACGAACGTAAATAAATTAAATATTGAAATTCAAAATGAAAATTTGCAGGGCGTTTTAGAAAGCGAGCGTCAAACTCAGCTTGATGTCGCAGCGAACGCTAAGAAAGCATATTATGATTTAGTCTTGAAAATTCTTAACCGTGATGTCGAACGCGAAAAATTAAAAAATCTTGAAGAACATTTAATCACGGCTAAAGGCATTTACGAGGTCGGCAACAGTTCTTATATTGATGTAACAAAAGCCGAAGCTGACGCTGCAACTGCGAGGGTTTCATTGCTCAAGGCCGAGAACGATATTTTATTGTCGCAAGAGGCTTTGAAAATCGCTATGGGAATTAGAGATTTAGAAAATTTTGATTTAGTTTTATCGACGGAATTATTTTTGCCTAAAAAAGGCGGCGAAATTCAAGATATTTTGCAGATAGCCATGAAAGATAGAGCTGATTATAAAAAAATTCAGCATACTCTAAAACAGCGTGAACTTGAAATTAAAGTCGCTGCTCGTAGCAATTCCCCGACTATAACAGGCTCAGTCGGCAGCGATTTATCAAAAAGAGACGGATCTAAGGCAACACGTGATTATAGCGCAGCTGTAAGCGTTAATATTCCGATTGAGGATGGCGGATTGACGGCGGCAAAAGTTGCTCAGGCTCGTGCTCAGTTAGAACAAGACAAGGCTGAAGAAGAAAGCCTAAGAAACACTATAACTCACGACGTAAAGAGCGCGGCGTTTTCACTTTCAAACGCAATCGAAAGGGCAAAATCTTCAGAGAAAAGCGTTCAGTATGCCGAAGAAAATTTAGAGTTAGCTCAAGGCCGTTACGAAGTCGGAGTCGGCGATGCTCTTGAAGTCAGCGACGCTGTTCAGGCTCTTGCAACGTCAAGATACACTTTATATCAGGCTATTTATGATGCTCAGACAGCAAGAACGGATTTAGATTTAGCTATGGGACATTTGCCGCTTGAACTCGAAGGAGGAATCTAAAAAATGCCGATTATCGAAGTTAAAAATTTAGTGAAAATTTACAAAACCGGTGATATAGAACTTCGTGCGCTTGACGGCGTTACGACTTCAATAGATAAAGGCGAATTTGTCTGCATCATGGGACCTTCAGGTTCGGGAAAGTCAACAATGATGAATATTTTAGGCTGCCTTGATGTTTTAACCGAAGGCGAATATATTTTAGACGGTGTAAGCGTAAAAAATCAAAACCGCGCAGCTCTTGCTGATATTAGAAATCATAAAATCGGCTTTGTTTTTCAAGGTTATAATCTTTTGCAGAAAGCTGATGCTCTCGAAAATGTCGAAATGCCTTTGATGTATCGCGGCGTTCCGTCGTCAAAAAGAAGAAAGTTAGCTAAAGAAGCTCTTGAAAGCGTCGGTCTTGAAACTCAAATTCACAAGCGTCCCGTTCAAATGAGCGGAGGCCAGCAGCAAAGAGTTGCGATAGCGCGAGCAATCGTCGGTAAAGCTCCAATTTTAATGGCTGACGAGCCCACAGGTGCATTAGACACTAAAACTTCAGTTGAAATTATGCAGATTTTTACACAGCTTCATAAAGAAGGAACGACAATAATCGTAGTAACTCACGAGCCTGATATATCGACGTGGAGCGACAGAGTTTTAAGATTTCGCGACGGAAAAATCATAGCTGACGAGACACCTGAAAAAATTTCAAAAGAGAATGAGGCCAAGCCGGGAATTATAAATGAGGAATTAGAAATTAGGAGTTAGGAATGAAAGAATTGCTTTTTAGAAATCTACGTCAGTATCGTAATAGCAGCATTTAAGCAGCTTTTCCATTTCTTCAACTGAAGGCTGTCTCGGGTTTGAACCTGTGCAGGCGTCGGCAATAGCATTGACTGCTATATCGTGAAGTCTCTCAAGGAAAACTTTTTCAGGGACAAAACCGTTTTCAGTCGGGAAGCTGTCCGCGCCGTAGTTTTTAATGCAGTGCGGGATATTAAGGTCGTCGTTCATTTTGCGAAGGAATTTAATCAAAGCCGCTACTTTCTCATCGTCCGAAGCGTTTTTAGCAGCAATGCCCATGTAGTCAACGATAACGCCGTAACGTTTTTTAGCTGTCGGGTCTTTTGCGTTGAAAGCGATAACCTTCGGAAGATACATAGCGTTAGCAGCTCCGTGAATAATATGCGCGCCCTGATCCGCAAAAACTGCGCCGGTCTTGTGAGCCATTGAGTGAACAATTCCTAAAAGGGCGTTCGAGAAAGCCATTCCTGCAAGGCACTGAGCGTTGTGCATTCTGTCGCGTGCGTCCATGTCGCCGTTATATGACGGGACTAAGTCATTCATGATCATTTCGATAGCGTGAATAGCTAACGGGTCGGTGTAATCGCAATTAGCCGTCGAAACATAAGCCTCTACAGCGTGAGTAATAGCGTCCATGCCTGTATGAGCTACGAGTTTCTTGGGCATCGTGTGAGCTAATTCAGGGTCAACGATAGCAACATCAGGAGTTATTTCAAAATCAGCGATAGGATATTTAATTCCCTTTTTATAATCCGTGATGATTGAGAAGGCTGTAACTTCTGTAGCTGTTCCCGACGTTGAAGAAACCGCGCAGAATTTTGCTTTTTTGCGGAGCTCAGGGATTCCAAAAACCTTGCACATGTCCTCAAAGGTGCAGTCGGGATACTCGTATTTAATCCACATTGCCTTAGCTGCGTCGATAGGTGAACCGCCGCCGATAGCTACGATCCAATCAGGGCCGAACTCGGACATAATTTTTGCGCCGTTCATGACTGTTTCGACTGAAGGATCGCTTTCAATTCCGTCGATAATTTTGACAGTCATTCCTGCTTCTTTGAGGTAACTTTCAGCTCTGTCAAGAAAGCCGAATTTTTTCATTGAGCCGCCGCCTACACAGATAACGGCTTTTTTGCCTTTCAAACTTTTTAACGCTTCGAGGGCGTTCTTTCCGTGATAAACATCGCGGGGTAAAGTAAATCTCATTTTCAAAAAATCCTCCTTTTAATTTTTTATGAGCGTTAGGCTTGTTATAATTATATCGCTTAGTATTCCAGAAAAAATTTATAAAGGAAAATTCAAAATGAAACGTGTTTTAATCACGGGAGCAAATTCTTATATCGGAACAAACTTTGAGAAAAGAGCCGCTGAATTTTATTCTTCAGAGATTTCTGTTGAAACTTTAGATATGCTTGGCGGAAAGTGGCGAGAAAAAAGTTTTTCAGACTTCGATGTTGTCTTTCACGTCGCAGGAATAGCACACGCCGACAGCGGCAACGAAACAGAAGAAATAAAATCCCGATATTTAGCTGTCAATCGCGATTTAGCCATCGAGACAGCAAAAAAAGCAAAGGCCGACGGAGTTAAACATTTTATATTTATGTCCTCAATGTTAGTTTATGAAAATTCTCATGAAAGAATTAATATTGATACAGTCCCGCAGCCTAAATCTTGTTATGCTCAAAGCAAATGGCAGGCTGATATAAAAATCCGTGAATTAGCTGACGAGAATTTTATCGTTTCAATAATGCGTCCGCCGATGATTTACGGAAAAAACTGCAAGGGCAATTATCCTTTACTCTCGAAAATCGCAAGGCACGCTCCGATTTTCCCTGATTATAAAAATGAAAGGTCTATGTGTTATATAGAAAATTTCTGCGAATTTTTATGCAAGATTATAATTAAAAGTAGAGGCGGCGTCTTCTTCCCTCAAAATTCTGAATATATCAGCACAAGCAATTTAGTAAAAATTATCGCGAAAGCTGCCGGACATAAGATTTTTATCAGCAAAATTTTTAATTTTTTAGTCGCTCTTGGCCTGAAACTAAAAATTTCTAAAATCAAAAAAGCCTTTTCGACTTTGACTTATGATAAAGGCATGAGCGAATATGGTTTTGATTATCAAGTTAAAAATTTTGAGACGTCAATAAAATTTATCGAGGAGAAAAATTAAATAAAAATGAAAATTTCAAAATGCGTGTTCCCTGTCGCAGGACTTGGAACGAGATTTTTACCCGTAACAAAAGAACTTGCTAAGGAAATGCTCCCGCTTGTAAACCGTCCTATTATTTCTTACGGTGTCGAAGAAGCTATAGCTTCAGGCTGCGACGAGATAATCATGATAACAGGACGCGCTAAACGTTCTCTTGAAAATTATTTCGACAGGTCATTCGAGCTTGAAGAGTTATTAAAAGCACGCGGAAAAATGGAACTTTATGAAGAAATGATAAGAATTTCAAATATGGCTGAGATTTTATTTATACGTCAAAGAGAGCCTCTCGGACTCGGCCACGCGGTCTTATGTGCCGAGCCTGTCTGCAAAAGTGAATATTTCGCGGTGGCTTTGCCCGATGACGTTTTTATTAATGATGATAAGCCCGTTATCTCGCAGTTAATAAAAGTCCATGAAAAAATGGGCGGCAGTGTTATTGCTCTTGAAGAAGTTGCGCCTGAAAACGTCTCGCGCTACGGCATCGTTAAATCTCAATTTGAAATTGAACCCGGCCTTCACAAAATCATAGACATGACCGAGAAGCCAAGATTAGAAGAAGCTCCGAGCAACTTAGCAATAATGGGTCGTTATGTTCTTTCACCGACGATATTTGAAATTTTGAAAAATCAGCAGGCCGGCACAGGCGGAGAAATTCAATTAACGGACGCTATTAAAACTCTTTGCCCTAAAGAGCCCGTATGGGGAGTTGTCTATAATGGAAGAAGATTTGACTGCGGAACTCAAAAAGGCTGGCTCGCTGCGAATGTTCAACTTGCTATGGACAATCCTGAATTAAGAGACGTAATCCTGAAGATAATTAGAAATTAGGAATTGGGATTGAAAAAATCATTTCTCACTCCTAACTCTATCTTAAAAATCTACACAATTACTTAATTTTTCTAAAAATTAAAGCGCGAGGAAAATTCCCGGTATCTAAAATTTGATTTACAAATGTGAACGATTTATCGAGAGTTTTTAACTTTTGAACTTGCTCGAAGTCGCCTGCTTCTAAAATTATATTTTTAGTGTGTTTATTGTCGTCGTTCTTTAATATATATTCGGCCTGTTCAAAGATTAATTTATAAAAATCCATGCCGCTGATGCCGCCGTCGAGAGCTAAAATAGGCTCGTGATTTTTAACTTCGGGCATTAAGTTTTCAATTTCATGTGAAGGAATATATGGAGGATTAGAGATTATTAAATCGAGTTCGGAATTATTTTCTTCAATTTGATTTATATCCGTGATTAATTTTGCGCGGTGTTTGAGATCAAAGCGCGAGAGATTTTTTTTAGAGCATTTAATGGCTTCGGGGCTTGCGTCGAGCATA
>JAFVEW010000225.1 GCA_017475805.1 Synergistaceae bacterium
GAAGAGAAAAATTTTTGTAATGACTTTCAAGTTCTTCAAGCTCAGGGCGTAATCTTTCATCAAGTTCGATAGCAAGAAGGTACGAAATTTTTTCAGCAAGCAAAGCCCGAGTTAAAACTCCATGACCGGGACCAATTTCAAGAACACAATCATTTGAATTTAATTCGGCGCGTGAAATTATTAAACTTAAAATATTTTTATCAACTAAAAAATTTTGGCCAAAACGTTTTAACGCAATCATGAAATTTTTTTATAAACTTTTCGCTAAGATCGTCGAATTTTTGCCCGAAGATTTTGCTTCGGTCATCGCGTTATAAGCAGCACCGATAAAATCATTAACTCCAGCGTAATTGCCGCTGCTTAAATCTGCTATTCCTGCGCTGATAGTAACACTGAGAGCCTTTTCGCGAATCTCGTTAGCGATCACAACAGCCGCCGCTCCTGAACAATGAGCTAAAATTAAAAACTCATCGCCGCTCCAGCGAGCTATGACACTCTTTGAATAACTCGACAAAATTATTTTCATAATCGCCGTGAAGCTGCGAATAGTTCTGTTTCCGGCTAAATAGCCCATGCTTTCATTTAAGGCCGTGAAGTTATCGATATTAATCATAATTAAACTCAAGTCTTCACTGTCTCGAATCGCGCTGCCAAACTCGTTTAATAAAATATGTTCAATGCCGCGACGATTTAATATTCCCGTCGAAGAATCAAAAGTTAAAAGTCTTCTAAGCTGGTCATTAGTCTTTTTGAACTCTGTAATATCTTCAAACGTCAGCATGACTTCTTCTAAATCCTGCCATTTAATCGGCGTCGCGTGAACTCTTAAAACTCGAAAGTTCTCGGCTTGTTCTTCGCTTGGTTTATTAAGTTCTTTATCTAAATATAAATCTTCGCAAAAATTTTCATTGATAATTAATTCATTTATTCGGCCTTCGATGCTTCCAGAACGCTGCGAAATAATTTTCATTATGCTTGAATTAGAAACGGGCTTGAAGATTTCGATTATATTTTTACCTGTGAGGTTTTCAGTTGATGACTTTTGAAAAAATTTATTCGCCGCTAAAATCATGCCTTTTTGATTCACTACACAAGCCCGGAACGGAACAGACTCTAAAATTTCAGGGTTTGTTTGAATTATAGGCTGAGAATTTTTTTCGACAATTTGATTCTCTGACATTATGCGAACAACAACGCCTTCAACTTTTTTAGTTTTAGGGTCTATTCGCAAAGGTGAGGCCGTAAGCTCCCAAAGTTTTTCATGTTCAGAGATTTCAATAGCGTTGACCTCGCCAAGACATGCAGAAGTTAAAGCATCGTGAAAAGCTCTGTCGAGTTCCGTGATTAACGGCGGATAATTGCTTCCTTCTGTGCATTTATGGCCGAAAAGACGCGCCGCAACAGCTTTGTAACCGTGAGACGCGTATAATAATTTTCCTTGTAAGTTTATTACACAGCAAAGAAGCCCCGGACAACTGTCAAGAACTGCGCTCCATGCGTTCATGATTTCAAAAATTTAATTTTTTAATCAGGATAACCGTTCGGGTGTCCCTTATGCCATTTCCAAGCACTGGCGACAATATCTTCCATGCGAGTAATTTCAGGCTGCCATTTCAAAATTTTATGAGCTTTTTCGCTGTCTGCTACTAATTTTGCCGGGTCGCCTGCTCTTCTTTCGCCGATTTCGACCGCAATATCTTGGCCTGTAGCTTTGCGGGCAGCGTTAATCATTTCCATGACTGAATAGCCGTCGCCGCTTCCTAAATTAAAAATATTGCTCTCGCCGTCGTTGCGTAAATATTCGAGTGCGAGTATATGAGCGCGTGCTAAGTCTTCAACGTGAACATAATCGCGTATACAAGTGCCGTCTTTAGTAGGATAGTCATCGCCATAAACCGTAACATGAGGACGTTTGCCTAACGGAACTTGCAAAATTATCGGAACTAAGTGTGTTTCGTTTCTGTGATCTTCGCCGATTGTTCCGTCATGCCAAGCTCCTGCGACATTAAAATATCGCAAAGAGACGTAACGAATATCATAACGTCGGCTCACCCATTTCATCATTTTTTCCATGATTAATTTGCTTTCGCCGTAGGGATTTGTCGGATTAGTCGGGTCAGTCTCTAAGATAGGAACTTTTTTCGGTTCGCCGTAAGTTGCCGCGCTTGATGAAAAAATTATTTTTTTGATGTCGTTTCGCTGCATTGCTTCTAATAATGAAATCATGCCGCCGACGTTGTTATCAAAATATTTCAAAGGCTCTTGAACGCTCTCGCCGACAAGTGAGAAAGCGCAAAAATGAACAACGGCCTCGATTTTGTTTTCGGTGAAAATTTTATCTAAGATTTTTCCGTCGCGAATATCGCCTTCATAAAATTTAACGTCTTCGGGCAAAGATGCTTTATGCCCCGTGTAAAGGCTATCAATAACAATTACTTCTTCACCGTGAGCTTTGAAAGCTCTGATGTTATGAGAACCGATATAGCCTGCTCCGCCGCAAATTAATACTGCCATAAATAAATGCCCCTTTCTAAAAAATTTTATTGTCTCGGAATGTTCGGAATAGGATTAAAAATTACGTCGCCGACTTCCATTGACATATCGAAACTGTTTTTCTTTGTCCCCATGTGCATTTTATCAGGAATTCTAACTGATGACGGCTTAACTTCGTCATAAATACTAACTCTCGGAGCTTCTTGAACTTTAGGCGCAGCAAGCTCAGGGTGATTGTCTGTGCCGTGCTTTTCTAAAATTTCTTTTATAGAACGTGAATTAAAATTCGGCCAAGCCGCCCACCATGAGTCAGAATTATTAGCATTGAAAAAAATCGTGCTGTCGCTACCAGCTGCTGAAAATTTTACAGGATTTAATTTTTTCTTAGCTATGCCGGCCACCTTCAGCCAAGCAAATTCACCGCCAAGCCAAGCCGAGCCGCCTGGAGCATCTAAAATTTTAAGCTCTCCTGAATGTTCGCGAAGATAAGGACGTGCCGAAGAATATTGACCTACAGCAATGCCGACCCAAATTGATTTTTTGTCGCGTTCGATTTTTATTTCGTTTTGCCAGCCAGCCGGGATTTTTTCAAAAAATCTTACGAGGGAATTTACATCAGGATTAGTCTTAGCATTAAGTTCTACAGCCGCCGCGAGCGAATAAAGTCCGCCGATAATTTTATGATTTTCAGCATCGGAATCGGCTACAGCGAATGAAGCTGACGAGCTAAAAATTAAAATTAAAATTAAAAAACTTAAAAAAATTTTTCGCATAATAAATTAAATTTAACCTCCTAAAAAATTATTTTTTATCAAAAATCACTGATTGCTTAACAATAAGATATTATTATCTTCGAGCATATGCAGGACATTTCTATTCGGAATTTTGGCTTCTGCTGTCCTATCAGACGGAACAATTAAAAAAATTCTTTCGCGTCTCGGCCATTTGTCGGCGATAAATGAAACATTTTCAACAAAATTTTTCTCTTGAACACCTAAAGTTAAAGGCGCGTTGATTAATCTTGAGTTTCTAAAAGTATAAAAATATATCGAAGGAAAATTCACGCCGTATTGAATGACAATATCATTGGCTTGGACGTTCTCGCGAATTTTTTTACCTATCTCGCCGACAGAATATAAATCAGCCGTAAGGTTAAAAACTCCCGCTGCAGGCATCAAACATAATAAAGCCGCCGCTAAGACGTTGCGAACCCATTTTTCAATTTGACGAGTTTTTGTGTAATACCAGCAGGCAAAAATAAATAACGCTAAAGTAATTTCATACGGCACGAGCGACATCAAAGAATTTTTAATAACGGGAAAATAATTTGTCGTTAATGGCAATAAAATAAAAAATGCCGGAACTAAAATTAAAATATTCAGCAAAACAGCATAACGAACAGGAAATAATTTTCCTCTAAGCCAAAAATCTAAACGAATTGCTAAGATAGCACTCAGAGCAGGCATAGCCGCCGCTATTGCAAGAACATCAGCAGAAAAAATCGCGTAGCCTGTAAAAGTTATCGCCCAGACAAGCATTAAAAACTCAGGAGATTTTTCTGTGGGATAATGACGCGGAAAAATTTCTATCAAAGCCTGAAGCAAAAAACCATGAAACGGAGCAAAACTTACGAATAAAAAAATTATCGTGCCTAAAATTCCGCCGAATGTGTAATCATGGCCGCGACAAAACATAAAAAATATTACCTGCGGGTTCATTATCATTAATAAAACTAAATAAAGCCCGGATAAAAATATATTAATTAAAATTCCAAAAGGCCAAGTGAAAAAATCTTTTAATAATTCCATGTCGTTGCTCAGCACGCAATAAAATGAAACTGCAAGCAGCGGCATGAAAAATCCTGCAGGCCCGTGAGCAATAAAAGCTAAGGCTATAGCAGTGTGAGCGAGCATTAAATAATCTTCGTCTTCTTGAGAACGAATTACTCCGAACAAAGCTAATGACGTAAAAAATGCAAAAAGGGCGTGCGACGATGCAAGCTGAGAGACTATAAAGCATCCCGTCATAGCCGCGCAGACACTCGCTCCAAGCCATAAACGACGAGGCGAAATTTTATTTTCGGTGTCAGCTTCTTCAGTTTCTAAATCTGTTTCAGGCTCTAAATTTGTCCGTGCCAGCAAAGCTGAGATTAAAATCATTCCTAAGCCTGCTAACGCTGAGAAAAATCTCACGGAAAATTCTCCCCAATTAAAAAATTTTAGAGCTACGGCCATTAGCCACCACGTTCCGAGCGTTGAACCTGCTGTTAATGCCTCGCCGATTTTAGGGACGAAATAATTTTCGCCTCCGAACATGTGAGCAGCTACGGAAGCGTTTACGCCTTCAACATTATCAATTAAGCCGTGATCTCCGATGCCTCGAAAATATAAATAAGCTAAGATTATTCCGATGAAGATCGCGGCTCTATGTTTCGCAATAAAAGTGCGCAAGGTTTATTTGAATAGAGGCAACAGTGCCTTGAATTGCGGCGTGCCTGCTTTTTCGAGCATATGATAGACGACCGTTTCAGTCGGAACTACAAGACAGCCGATTGATTTAGCGGCATCGAGAGCAAGATTATGATTTTTTTCTTCGCGGCTTCCGCAGGCGTCTGCAGCTATTACAACGTTAAGATTATATTTTTCGATTAGTTCCATAGCCGTAGCTAAAACGCAAATATGAGTTTCAACGCCGAACAAAATCACAGTGTCTTTCGAGCCGGTATTGAAATTCAAATTCAAAATAGCATCGCCGAAGCCCGAAGCAGCACAGCAGGAAAATTCAACTTTTTCCATTATAGTTGTGTCTTCAGAAATTAAATTTTTAAGTTCAGGGATTGTCGCGCCGATCCCCTTCGGATATTGTTCGGTTGCTATCATGGGAACGAAAAGCTCGCGTGCAGCTGTAAGAATACGAACTGAGTTTTTGATGATTTCTTCTTTATTAAAAATGGCTGGTAAGAGACGCTCCTGCATGTCAATCATTAACAGAAACGACGAACGAGCCGTTATTGACTTTCGCACAGTTCAAAAAACCTCTCTGTCTGAAAAATTTTTTTCGTTTATTATATACTAAGTTATTATTATAAAAAGGAGATTAAATTGACCATGAAAAAAATCACAGCTTTTTATCTTGAAGGTTGTCCGTATTGCAGACAAGCCCGCGAGGCTTTGAAAGAACTAATGAACAAGAACGAAAATTATTCTAAAGTTTCGCTCGATTGGATTGAAGAAAATCAGCATCCTGAAATTTCAGAAAAATTTGATTATTATTACGTGCCTTCAATGTTCATTGAGAATAAAAAAATTTATGAGGCTCATCGCGGCGAAAGTTTCGACGAGTGCAAAGAGAATATCAAACGAGTTTTAGAGACCGCGATTAGTTAAAGGAGAAAAATTCTTCATGAAAAATAAATTCAAAGTTTTAACAATTCTTGCGTTAAGTCTTTGTTTAGTTGCGCCTGCTTATTCACTTGATGAAGACGATATGCCCGACACAGCAACTTTATCGGCCAATCGAATGAGATTTGATGCTCAAACAGGAGATTTTTTAGCTGACGGTGATGTGAGAATACACGCTGGTGAACTTGACGTTGAAGCCCCTGTAGGCTCAGGCAACATTGACAGACGTGAAGTAAATTTTGATGAAGGCATCAAGGCCTCAGGCAAGTGGCAAGGCGATAAAATTGATTTACGTGCGGGACAATTAGCTCTTACATTCAACGATGTTCCGACCTGTAAATTCAAAAACGGCGTTCGAGGCGGTTATGGCCCAATGAAAATTGATTCAGATGGTTTGACCATTATCGGCGTCGGTGGCCTTCAAGAACCTACAGCTACAGACACTCACACGAAATTTAGCATCGCTAATGTCAGAAACTTAGAAGACACTTCACGAGGCTTAACTTTCAGCGCGTCTTCAGTCGAAGGAATGTTAATGAACGGTTCTGTTCAAGAAATGACGGCTGACAAAAAAATTTCAATAAAAGGCAAACCTAAATCAAAAGGCGAGGCTGTTAGCTTAAAAGGCGACCACGCTGTTTATTCTCTCGAACGAGGAAGCGTCGTCGTGAGCGGTCATGTCGTTGCTGTGCAAGGCGGAAGAACTTTAAGAAGCGACTCGGTCGTTTACTTCCCTGACCAAAACAGAGTAGAAGCTTTAGGAGGTTTAACACGTGAGAAAAACGGCGTAGTCAGTGCTGACAGAGCAGAAATTACGATTGATTTATCCCGTGAAAATTCAAGCGGCTTCTCTAAGCCACAACCGAAAAAAGTTGAAACTCAAGAGAAAAAATCAAGCGGCGAAAAACAAGAAATTAAATTAAAAACTAAACACACTAACTCTAAAAAATCTAATAAATCTAATTCAAAGTCGAGGCAAAAATCTAAATGAACACTCTCACCGCTTCGGACTTAAGAAAAGAATATAGCGGGCGGCTCGTTGTCGGCGGAGTCAGTCTGAAAGTCAACGCTGGTGAAGTCGTCGGACTGCTCGGACCTAACGGTGCAGGAAAAACAACATCCTTCTATATGATAGTGGGATTAATTAAGCCGGACGCTGGGAAAGTTCTTTTAGACTCTGACGACATTACTAACTTAGCTGTCTATCAGCGCGCCCGCTCCGGAATTGGATATTTGCCTCAAGAGGCTTCTGTTTTTAGAAATTTAACAGTTCGCGAAAATATTAATTTAGTCTGGGAAGAGACAGGACAGCGTCGTAAAGCAAACGAACTCACTGATGAGTTACTGCGCGAATTTAAGATAACTCACATTGCAGATACTAAAGGCTATTCACTTTCAGGCGGAGAGAGACGAAGAGTCGAAATCGCAAGGGCTTTGACTTTGAAACCTAAATTTATTTTGCTTGACGAACCTTTCAGCGGTATCGATCCTATCGCAGTTGCTGATATTCAATCTATGATTCAAGATTTGAAATCGCAAGGCTATGGAGTTTTAATCACTGACCATAACGTCCGAGAGACTCTTTCAATTACAGATAGAACTTATTTAATTCACGACGGCGAAATATTTTTATCTGGAACTCCCGAAAAAATCGTAGGCAATGAGTTAGCCCGGAAATTCTATTTAGGCGAAAACTTTGAATGGGAAGGGCATAAAAACAATCAGGATTGAGAAATTAAGGGGGACTAAGAATCATCATGGAAATTAAAGAAACTTTATTTGAAATTTTAATTAACGGCGTGAAAAATTTCGGTGCTGAGATTGTCGCTGGAATATTGTTGTTTGTTTTTGGGGTTTTGTTTTCCAAATGGCGTTCTTGGGTCAAGGAAGAAGAGACAACAGACCCTAAAAAGCAATTTGAGTTAGGCAATAAAAATTACGAGAAGAAATATTACGGCAAAGCAGTCAAATGGTACATCAAAGCTGCTGAACAAGAAAATATTGACGCTCAGCTTAAACTCGGCTTTATGTATGAAAATGGCGATGGAGTAGAGCAGGACGATAAGGAAGCGGCTAAATGGTATCGCAGAGCAGCTGAACGTGAAGATACTCAGGCTCAACTTAAACTTGGAGACATGTATTACAGCGGCAAAGGAGTAAAAAAAGATTACGAAGAAGCAGCTCACTGGTACCGCAAAGCCGCCGATCAGGGAAATGTTGATGCTCAATGTAATCTTGGGTTTATGTATCGAAAAGGTGAAGGAGTAAGACAAAATTACGAGGAGGCTA